>JAUUDE010000004.1 GCA_030826915.1 Thiomicrospira sp. | reverse complement strand
ATTGCAACCATGACTAGTCTTTTAGCACTTAGTGGTTGTGAACAAGATTCTGATAAAAAGATTGTAAAATGGCCAACGGACAGCAGTTGTAACTTGCATCATGAGAGTTGTACCGCCAAGGTTGGCAATGCTGAAGTGACATTAAAAATTAGCCCACACCCTATTCCAATTGCCCGCCCGTTAGGCCTTGAAGTTGAAGTCAATAATCTTGCTGTACAATCCATTGAATTAGATATATCTGGGATTAATATGTATATGGGATACAACCGTGTGACTTTGACCCCTGAAACTCCAAAACGTTATATTGGAACGTCCATGTTGGCGTTTTGTACTAGCCATAAAATGCTTTGGCAGGTCACGTTAATGGTGAATCAACCAGATGGAACACAAATCCAAATTCCCTATGCTTTGGAAACGGTTAATCGCCGTTAATTATAGAAAATTCAGAGTCACAAACCTTGCTTAACTTTTAAAGCTGCGCTGACTTCTGGGTGAACAAATTCAGATACATCTCCGCCTAATGCCGAAATCTCACGCACCAGGCTCGATGAAATAAATGCATACTGTTCTGCCGGAGTCATAAACATGGTTTCCACTTCTGGTGCCAGTTTTCGGTTCATGGAAGCGAGCTGAAATTCATATTCAAAATCTGAAACCGCACGTAAACCACGTAACAAAACATGACCCTTTATATCCTTAACAAAATCCACCAATAAACCACTAAAACCGATCACTTCTACATTTGGCAAATCTGCAGTGACTTTTTCTGCTAATGCAACTCGCTCCGCCAGCGTAAACAAAGATTTTTTGTTACGGTTATCCGCCACCGCAATCACCAAACGGTCATAAAAACGAGCTGCACGCTCAATCAAATCATAATGACCACTGGTAATGGGATCGAATGTACCAGGGTAAACGGCGGTAATAGACATATGTTTCCTTTTAAAATTTACTTATTTTTGTGCCATTCTACGTGAAACACAAATTTAAAAAAACTAGGATTAATTGTTATTAAAAACCTACAATTTAATACATAATTAATCCGCTATAACTCAATACAACAAACTTTACAGTAGTATAAAGAATTGCATAGAGTACCCAAATTGCAATACTGACAATGAGTTACAACCTGGTGTGCCTATTGAAAAACCAATGTACTCAAAGTGCTGGTACCTCTTGCATGATGAACATCAAAACATATACCTAAGGTAAAAAAACAAAACACTAAAGGTAGCAGCATAATTTAAGATTGAAGCGTTCCGAATTCTATGTAAGCCCAGTTTTTTAATATCTAAAAATCGGTATTCGAAGTGAATCGCCAGTCGCCATAAGGCGAATTTCCAGTTCCAGACTGGCATCATCTATTTCTTGGGTACTTTCAGTATGCCAGTATACAAAAGCTTCAACAAGTAATTCTCATTTGGAAAGCAACCTATATTTAAGTCAGTTTATGGAGCTTACGGTGAACAGCCACAATCATGCTATTGGTATTAATCCTTTGAGGTAATTCTGGGCTCTGAAGTAATCGCCCAAGCTTCCCATTTAAGCAGCCACGGTAGGACAATTAAGTGGACACTGATCCGCCATTTAGCTTCTAGGGCTATAAAAACAGCTTTAAAAGCCTGTTTAGTAAGAGCTTGGCAAACCAACTTTAAGTCACATTTAAACTAATTCTGGTTCTTTGAAAGAACATACATTAACGCGTTACGGAATTGATGCATCTTATAAAGTTGAATTTTGGTATTCAGGTAAATGGCCGCAATCTACACAGAAAAGCCAATCAGGCTATCTATAATCGCAATTAAAATATTCTATATTCCACGGCTGCCTAAATCGTTAAATGGCGATAACCAATAATTAGCGCCATAACTTTCAAACAGATTCATTCCCACTAGCCCTTTTGCATTCTATGTTCAGCCCGAGGATGATGTAAATTGCTTTGCAAACCTAGGGTCTTCAGCTTTACTTTTGCCATAACTGCATTCGCAATTTCAACTCAGACGAAAACTAAAAGGCACATTGATAAAGTCTCTACAGAGCACTTCTATCAAAAGCATAGGCTTGTGTATTATAGGCTTGGTGTTGAATAGTCAAAATGGCTTGATGGCCATTTTTTTATCATTTAAAACTTTTGGAGTGCTCATAAAAGGATGTAAATTAAGTTAATAAAAAACGGTTTGAAAGCTTTTTTTAGATACCATGCAAAATGGTATACCTCCTTCAATTTATTACATTAACTCAAAAAGTACGGTTTTTAAAAATAGTTTGGTATGTTTAATGCTTTAAATTGCTTTATATGAACTCAACTAATTTTTAATAAAAGGGAATATCAAATGTTCTGTAAAGAGTTAAAAATAAAAGCAGATAACCTGTTGAAGCAAAATCAATTACAAACGTCTATGCTTGGCGCTCTTTATGGTGCACTGGCAAGCATCATAGTATGTTTGTACCCCCTGACCTTGCCAACTCTTCTGAATACCAACAATTATGGAAAAACCTTAGGGAAGGCAAATTTATTTCTGATCGTTTTAAAAGAGTGAGAAAGGATGGTTCTATAATTTGGTTAGAAGCCAGTTATATTCCCGTTAAACTGAGTGATGGTACACTTAGCAAAGTTATTAAAGTTGCAACCGATATCACATCAAAATTTCAAAAGGAACTTGAGCAAACAGCGCAGATAGAAGCTATTAATCGCGTAATGGCTACCATTGAATTCGATTTATCCGGTCATATTTTAAACGCCAACGATAATTTTCTGGCTGCAGTAGGTTATTCCTTAGAAGAAATTAAAGGTCAGCATCATCGGATATTTGTAACTAAAGAATACAGCAAGAGTGAAGAATATAAACATTTCTGGAATGACTTAGCCTCAGGAAAATATAAAGCTAATACCTATCTAAGAAAGACTAAACAAGGAAAAGATTTGTGGATTGAAGCTAGCTACAATCCAATATTTGATGACAAAGGAAAAGTCGTTAAGGTGATCAAGTACGCAACAGATGTGAGTAAGAATCCTCACACAAAATTTTTACAAAAAGTCATAGAAGATGCTAACTCTGTCTTGGATTGTTTTTCAAATGGTGATTTGACAGCAAAAATGAAAGATCATACGGAACAAAGCAAAGAATCGATGTTCACAAATCTAATTCATTCTTTAACCCACAGCATTCAGAGCATGTCACAAACTTTCCAAAAAGTCATTTTAGAATCGAGCCAAACTTCTAACCTTGTTCAAAATACCTCATCTGAACTAAATAAAGGGGCTTTAGAATTGAGTGCACGAGTACAACAGCAAGCGGCAACGTTAGAGGAAGTATCTGCAACCATGAATCAGATGAATGCAAGTGTTCAAAATAATTCTGAACATACCAAGCACGTTTCTTTTGAGGCTGAGAATGCTCAGAAACAATCCATTGACGGTAGCAATGTCATACAGAAAACAATTGCGGCAATAAATACCATTCAAGAGTCCAGCCAACAAATCTCAGCTATCGTCGATTTAATTGACAGTATTGCATTCCAAACTAATTTATTAGCACTCAATGCCGCTGTTGAAGCTGCAAGAGCAGGTGAACATGGCCGTGGTTTTGCTGTTGTTGCTGGAGAAGTGAGGAATTTAGCCCAAAAATCAGCTGAAGCCGCTAAACAAATCAGCCGATTAATTACTGACAGTGCAAACAAAGTTAACCAAGGTACTGAGTTAGCCCAAAAGTCAGGCGAATCTATAGAATCCATTAACTTTGCCATTGCCAATGTTGTGAAGATGATTACCCATATCGCAGAAGCAACAGATGAACAAGCTGTAGGCATCAACCAAGTTAATCAAGCAATTTCGCAGTTAGATGATATGACCCAGCAAAATGCAGCCTTAGTTGAAAAAACCTCAGCGTCATCACAATCTATGAGTGAGCAAGCTGAGAAATTAAA
The DNA here is from genome assembly GCA_030826915.1 of Thiomicrospira sp. Taxonomy (GTDB): domain Bacteria; phylum Pseudomonadota; class Gammaproteobacteria; order Thiomicrospirales; family Thiomicrospiraceae; genus Thiomicrorhabdus. The sequence goes on along the minus strand of JAUUDE010000004.1, from coordinate 14,009 downwards.
TAGTGACATAAACTTTTTTAGAATCTAAAAATTGGCTAAACCAAGCCTTAGATGATAGTTTAAAAACCAAGAAGAATATAAAGTTCTTTAAGAAGTAATGCCATTGTTTGGAAATCTGGAGCCTGAGCCTGTAAACCCTAGAAGTTACAACTTAATCTGACACGACTCTTTAGCTAATGACACTCTCAATGAGCGTTTTCTAACATTCTTTGAAAAAATGACTTATTAATGATAAGAATCTGAAAGGGTAAAAGAACTGAGTCTTGTGTTAAGAAAGAACAACACGATTTTCATCTGAATATAGCTCTTAACGATTTTAAACAAAAAAAGGTTAAATCAGCACAGAAAACAGTATCTGTGATTTGTTTCCACAAAACCATACTACATGAGTTTTATCAGATTACATTCTGTAAGAAGGTCTGTGATTCAATTGATGTCTTGCAAGCGAATTTAGGTGAATGGATTGATTTTTACAACAACGCTCTCATCAATGAAAGTATGTTGTGATCGCACGCCAATGAAGACATTACAAAATGGCAAAAAGGTATGGGCTGAAAAGTTTGTAGCTTAAACTTAAACTAACAGGACACTAGTTCAAAATAAGGAACTGTCAGATTAAGTCTGAACTTTTACATCTAAAGAGAGTTCAACTGTTTTATCTTTTCTTAAACAACCCAAACCGCACTTGAGAAGTGGTTTTTTCTCTATGGCAAACCCAGCCTTCGGGTAGAGTTGGCCAGTCGAGTTGTTTTTCTTGTTCTAAATATAACCAGGCCTGGTTACCTTTAACATATCCACTTGTAAACAACTTATCCACAGCCTCTTGCATTAGCCCTTTATTAAAAGGCGGATCCAAAAAAATAACATCATAGACTTCATCAGCAGGTTGCGACAACCACTGCAAGCTGTCAGTTTGTTGTACGGAGGCATTTGTGACCTTTAAGGTTTGTAGGTTCTGCTTGAGCTGTTTGGCGTTAGCGGAATCTAACTCTAGCAACGTGGCGTGTTTGGCACCGCGAGACAAGGCTTCAAAAGACAAAGCTCCCGAACCAGAAAAAACATCCAAACAATTTGCGCCAGGTATCTCAAACTGCAACCAATTAAACACGGTTTCTCGCACTCTATCAGAGGTTGGGCGTAACCCTATGGCACTTAATACAGGCAGTTTACGGCCTCGCCAATCTCCACCAATAATCCTTACCTCACCCAGTTTTCCTGCTTTAGAGTTAGCAGGCCTGCTAGGTTGTTTATTGCGGTGTGAGTTGCGGTTTACATTGTGACTATTTCGTGACATAACTGAATAATTTTATTGGATAAATAAGGTTACTAAAGCAGTGAAATTTGTTCATGGGTAATATCGATTTTTTTGGCTTTATAGAGTCTACCTAAGGCTTTTTTATAGCTGGCTTTACTGACTCTATAACGCTTAAAAATGTCTTCAGGGCTACTTTTATCGGTTAACTCGGACACACCATCATTCGCTTCTAAAACCGCCATAATCATCATGCCCAGTTCATCTTGTGCTTCTTGGCCACGCTTTTGTAATGTCAGGTTAATTTTATGATCTGGACGAATGCCTTTAATATATCCCTGCATTTTCTGCCCCATTCTTAGGGGCTGTAAAATATCAGAATTATGAATCAAACCTAAGTGTGTACCATTTATTAATGCGGTGTATCCCATTTTACTTCTGCTTACTACCATCAACTTAACAGGCTGGCCACTTTTAAAATTATCGTTGGTCTCTTTGAGATGTAGGCTTAATTTGCTAGAAGCAGCAATACGGTCACTTAGGTCCATATACAAATAAACACAGTAAGAACGCCCTTTTTCCATTGGCACTCGTTGCTCTGCAAAGGGCACAAACAAATCTTTTGGCATGCCCCAGTTCATAAAAGCACCAGTTCTATTTACATCGGTCACTTCTAAATAGGCGACTTCGCCAATTTGAGCCATTGGTTTATCCGTAGTAGCCACTAAACGGTCTTGCGAATCAAGGTGAATAAACACTTCTAAGGTTTGCCCTACCTTGGCATTAGCAGGTACATAGCGTTTAGGCAGAAGTATTTCGCCCAAATCGCCACCATCTAAATACAGCCCAAATTCGACCTCTTTAACAACGCTTAATTGATTCATTTGTCCGATATGGGCCATGATTGCTACCTTTAAAGTGTAAATACAGCATAGAAATATGCTTTTAAATATCTAGTATTTCAATATTGAGTAATTATAACCAGGCCTGGTTATAAGAATTGATATAAATAATGCAATTTTCCATAGACCTAGCCTTGTTAAAACAAGTAATTTAGCGTATAAATAATGCATCGCAATAACCTATTTTATAGAGGCTTTCCATGTTTTTAGGCACTCCAAACATTATTGACGTTGAAGCTTCTAGCTTTGGAAGCCACTCTTACCCGATTGAGGTCGGCATTGTTTTGCGTAATGGCGAACGCTATTGTTCACTAATTTTACCTGATGATTCTTGGACAGATTGGGATGAATCTGCTGAAGAAGTTCACCATATTAGCCGTGCAACTTTAATAAAACACGGTAAACCGATTGAGGTTGTGACCGAAGAGTTAAACCAATTTTTACAACAGCAAACGGTTTATACAGATGGTTGGGTTGTTGATGATCCATGGATAAAAAAACTTTTCTATACCGCAAATAAATCACCGACATTCTATGTCAGCCCGCTAGAGTTAATCTTAACCGAACCACAAATGGAGATTTGGCACCAAACCAAAGATAAGCTAATCGAAGGTTCAGAAGACAAACGTCACCGAGCGAGTTTTGATGCCGCGTTAATTCAAAAGACTTATGTTGAAACAGCTAACCATACACATTAGCTTTGTCTCGAAACAACCTAATCTAAGCTAACCCAACATTCACTTTCATTTCTAAAAACCATCATTAATTTAACTATTTGAAACATCACATCTTCATTAAGTCTCAAATGTACCAGTTATACATAAGCGTAAAAAAAGCCTTAAATAAAACAATCAATATTTTGAATGGGAATTTCTCAAAATGAAAACAATCATCCACTTTGTTTTATGGTCACTGGTTACCATCACTCTTACAGGGTGTAGCAATGTTCCAGTAAACCAAGACTATGACACTGGCTTTAACTTTTCCTCTATTTCCTCAGTAGAATGGTTGCCTGAGAACCAGCAAACCCCACCAAAAGCTGCCACTTTTGCTAAACAAAACCCGCTCATTGCCAAACGCATTCAAATAGCCATTTTGACTGAATTAAAACGTAAAGGCATAACATCTCGTACACCAGGCCTGGCAGATGCTTATGTTACTTATCATTATTCAACAGAACGAGTCTTACAATCCGATCCATTTTCTACTTCAGTCGGTTTAGGGGTATTTGGGAATCATGGCGGTTTCATGTTCCAAACACAACCTGACCTGTATGAGAGTAAAGAAGGAAAATTGATAATAGATATTATCAGTCGCAAAGGCCAACTGCTTTGGCGAGGTATTGGCTCTTCGCTTATAACAGAACAAAACTCACCACAAGCGACAACTGAACAGGTAAATAAAGTCGTCGCATCTATTCTGGCGCAATACCCTCCTAAATAGAAAGTTGAGCTTGCTGTTTTGAGTTGTTATTTAGTTGACTATTTAAGCAAGTCAACCTCTATTGGATGGAAGAGGCTTGCTGATTGAATTAAAGAGTTAGCGGTTAAACTTGGTACCCCATAGACCTCTGTTTGAACGCCGTGCGTTTGATTAACTTTATCCAGAAGTAAATCAAAATCACCATCACCAGAAAGCAACACCACTGAATCCACTTGAGGTGAAATTTCCATTACATCAATGGTAATGCCCACATCCCAATCACCTTTTGCAGAACCATCACTACGTTGAATATAAGGCTTCAACTTAATGGTAAACCCCATTTTTTCCAGGGCATTTTGAAACTTACGCTGTCCTGCATTATCACTATCAATCGCATAGGCAATAGCCGAGACAATTTCACCTTGCTGCTCTAGTCTTTGCCACAGTTTTTTATAATCAAACTGTCGACCATAAGCCTGACGAGTGGTGTAGTAGATGTTCTGAACATCAACAAAGAGTGCAAGTTTTGGCATGAGTATTTTTTGGCTTGTACTTAAAAAGGTGGAATACAATTTTAAATCAATTAATGGATTGTTTCACGTGGAATAGGCTTTGAACCTATCATGCTCTGAATAAAGCGATAATAGAGTTTTGACCCCCTTGAGAACAGAGAAGATATGTAATCCAAAAGCAGATGAAGAGTTTGTCACAAGACGTAAACCATGGCGGTAATGCTACCCTTTTTATTCAATATGATATTTGTATTGCTCTTTGTTATTGTGGCTTTAACTTATGTAGTGATGAAAAACGATAAGCGTTACCAAAAAATAATTGAATATATGAGAAAAACCGAATGAACGGCATGCGTTCTGTTTAAACAAACAGTACAAACATGCCTAATAAGTCGACTCTGAATAACAACTTTAAAATTATGTGGGACGTTTAAGCTGGTAGGCTCTAGGCGTGGATCGCAGGTAAGGGTTGTTTCCTTACCAAGATTCACAACAACGAGTATGCCTGCTTAAACGCCCACCCGAAGGGTGCTTCCCTCAACTGCGTTAGAATTTCTTATGTTATCTAGATAGCACTTCAAAATTCTGCCTTGTTGAGGAAAAGCTGGCTTTGCCATAATTTAAAGGAATTATTCAGAATCGACTAATAAGTTTAGTAGGCCTGCTCTATTGAGGCTTACCAACCATTATATTGAGCATTTCTGCGGGTTTTATATGTTTATGCCAAGCGGCTAATATATCTTGTTTTGTGACGTTTTCTATCTGCTTTGGAAACCAGTCTAAATAATCTAAAGGCAGACCGTAAAAACCAATCATAGAAATGTAACCTAAAATTTTTGCATTACTGTCGCTTCTTAATGGAAAACCGCCAATTAGATTGTCTTTAATGGCTTGTAACTTTTCATCACTAAAGCCTTTTAAGAAACCATTCAAAGTGTCTCTTACGACTTTATCCGCTTCTAAAGCAGAGGCATTTTTGGTTGATAACCCAATCACAAACGGCCCTGTTACTTTTTGTGGTGCAAAGTAGCTGTACACACTGTATACCAAACCTCGCTTCTCACGTACCTCTTCCATCAACAAGGAACCAAAACCACTGCCACCTAAAATATGATTACCAACAAACAATGCTACGTAATCTGGATTGCCTCGTTCAATACCAAGCTGCGCCAAAGAGTAATAGGTTTGGGTTGAATCAAAATCAATCTTTATCTTTTCATGCTTAGCGAGTTTTTTAGGTGGTAGCAAATCGTTAGGTTTCTGACCTTGGGCTAAGTTCTGAGTTAACTGCTCTGCAATCTGCTGTGCTTGCTTTTTATCGACATTACCAACAATAGAAATTAGAGCATTACTGGCAACATAGTATTTTTTGTAAAATGCTTTCACCTTATCTAAATTGATTTTTTCAGCCGCTTCTAAAGTACCTGATGTTGGATGAGCATAAGGATGCTCTCCATAAAGGGTCTTCCATAACGTGTCACTAGCAATAACTTGAGGCTTAACAGATTTTTGCTTTAAACCAATTTTTAGACGCTGCATTTCTCGGTCAAATATCGATTGAGAAAATTGACTATCGCTCACTAAAGTTTCAAAGTTGGTTAATGCCGTCTTCATGATTTCGGGACGAGTTAAGGTTCTTAAAGAGATCGAGGCACTGTCTCGTGTAACACCTGAACCGATTTGCGCACCAATGTTATTGAATGTTTCAGATATGGCATTTTCATTTAATTTTGAGGTTGTCGTACCTAATAAAGTAGACGTCATTGAGGCTAATCCCCAATCATTGCCATCACGCGCAGAACCTGCATCGAAGGTCATTTCAATATCCAACATAGGCAGTTGTGCACTTTGCACATACATGACTTTCGCCCCGTTTTTTGTCTGCCAGCTTTCAATATGAATACCGGCATATACAGGTACACAGACTAAAAATGCCGCCATAAACAACCAGGCCTGGTAGATTGATTTTGCGATATTTGTTTTCATTAATGTATATCTCCCATATGCATTCCTGCACCCGATTTTCTTTTAATTTTTTTCCCATTTGGTAGCAAGGTGGCCACGGTGACTTTATCTTTTTGTAAGTATTTTTTTGCTACGGCTCGCAAGTCTTCTGGTGTGACTGTTCGCAACTCATCAACCCATTTATCAAGTGTATCGGCAGGTAAACCCACACTCACTAAAGAGCCCAATACCGTGGCTTGAGATTGAATGGAATCTTGGTGATAAACATATTGCGCTTCTGTCTGAGCCAAAACTCTGTCTAACTCTTGCTGCGAAACGAGTTTAGTTTGTAGTTTTTCTATTTCTTTCCAAATGGCTTGCTCTGTTTTCTCAGGAGTAATCCCTTCAGATGGCGTTGCTTGAAATAGAAACAGGGTCATCAAACGATCTGTGGCATCATAACCCGCACCCACACTGGCAACAACTTGCTGTTTTCTGACCAGCTCTTTGGTTAAACGAGCAGAATCATCACCATCTAAAATTGAACTCAGTACCTCTAAAGCAAACACCTCTTTACGCTGTTCTTTGTTTTTAGCTGTAACCAAAGTGGGCGCGTGGAACCCCATTAAAATACTTGGTGTTTTGGTTGCACCTTTTAGCACAATACGTCTTGGACCTTCCTGAGGAATTTCAGTTTGCGGTGTCGGTTGAATCAGCTTTTCAGGCTTAATTTTTCCATAATATTTTTTAGCTAATTGATACACATCTTGAGGTTTTACATCTCCAACAACAACCAAAGTGGCGTTATTTGGCGCATACCAACGTTTATACCAATTACGCGCATCTTCCGCTGTCCAACTTTGAATATCTGGCATCCAACCAATAACAGGGTGATGAGCTGGGCTATTCATAAATGCCGTAGCCTTAAACTGCTCGTAGAGCTTACCTGTTGGTTTATCTTCGGTACGCCAACGACGTTCTTCTGTTACAACTTGACGCTCTTTTAAAAACTCTTCATCGGTTAGCACAATATTGCGCATACGATCCGCTTCCAAGCGCATGACATCCGCTAAATGTTTACGCCCTACAACTTGGTAATAAGCGGTGTAGTCGCTAGAAGTAAACGCATTTTCTTGGCCACCCATTTTGGCAACAATTTTAGAAAACTCTCCAGGCTCGAGTGTTTTAGTGCCTTTAAACATCATGTGTTCTAACATATGCGAAATACCAGTTTTACCACTGTACTCGTAGTTAGATCCCACTCTGTACCAAACCTGATGAACCACAACTGGCGAACGATGATCCTCTTTAACCAATACTTTCATTTGGTTATTTAAAGTGTATTCTGTTACTTTTGCCAAGCTTGGCAAACTGACAACAGAAAGCATGACTGCAGCCACGATTGATTTTGAAATTTTTGTCACAGACGTCATTAAAATTCCTTTGAAATTTTGAGCATTTCTTGTATTTTACAGAATTCGAGAAAAACGGGTTAAAGCATGAATAGTTTTTTTAGTCGACTCTGAATAACCTCTTTAAAATTATGTGGGACGTTTAAGTAGGTAGGCTCTAGGCGTGGATTACAGGTAAGGGTTGTTTCCTTAACAAGATTGACAACAACGAGCATGCCTGCTTAAACGCCCACCCGAAGGGGCTGCGCCAGTTTTTCCTCAACTTCGTTAGAATTTCTTATGTTATCTAGATAGCACTTCAAAATTCTGCCTTGTTGAGGAAAAGCTGGCTTTGCCATAATTTAAATGAGTTATTCAGAGTCGACTATTTATAGCTTTAACAAGATTCAATACCTGTCTTCCACAACAATTCATGAATTCCTTTATAATAAGCCTAGATTTTTATTCAAGTCTGAATAAACCTTGAATATACACAAATTCAGTTGAACCTTAATCACTAACTAACTTACTCTAGATGACCAATCTAGTATCAGGAAAAACCGCATGTTTAGCTTTTTGCGCCGTAAGAAAAAAAATGAAGAAACCATAGAAAACCTTGCTGAAGACAATCAACAAGAGCTTCAAGAAGTTAGCGATGCAAAAGTATCATCTCAGGATACTTTAGACGCGGCCACAACAGAACTGGAATCAACATCAGAACAAGCCGATACTGAAGTTGTTTCAGCAACTGAGACGACGTTGGAAAAGAAAAAAGAAACAGAGGTTGTTGAAACAGAAACGGAACAATCAACAAATACAGAACCTGAAAATGAAAAAAACATTCAGGAAGAAAATCAAAAACCTTCAGTTCAAATATCTAACATAGAAAAGAATGAAGATGCTTCATCTGAGCATATTGATGACAGCGCTACAACCGAACAGACGTCACCTGAAAAAGTCAGCTTCTTTACTCGGTTAAAAAATGGTTTGACCAAAACACGCCAAAGTTTTACTGAAAGCTTGGCAAGCTTAGTTTTAGGCCGTAAAGAGATTGATGAGGACCTACTAGATGAATTAGAAATGATTCTACTGACAGCCGATGTAGGAATTGATGCAACCGACAGAATTGTAAAAAAACTAACTGAACAAGTTTCACGTAAAGAGTTAAAAGAACCAGAAGCTTTAATTTCAGCCTTAAAATCTCAATTACAAGAGATTATTGACCCTATGTCTCAACCATTAGATATTGACGCTCACTTAGCACAAGACAAAGGACCTTTTGTCATTTTAATGGTTGGTATTAATGGTGTTGGTAAAACAACCACCATTGGTAAGCTAGCCAAAAAATATCAGCTTGATGGTAAATCTGTGATGCTTGCGGCTGGCGATACTTTCCGAGCCGCAGCCGTTGAACAATTACAAACTTGGGGTGAACGCAACAACGTGCCTGTTATGGCTCAAAAAACAGGTGCTGATTCAGCCGCTGTTATTTTTGATGCCATTCAATCTGCTAAAGCCAAAAACATCGATGTGTTGATAGCCGATACTGCAGGACGCTTACATACTCAATCCAACCTCATGGAAGAGCTAAAAAAAGTAACTCGCGTGATTGCTAAAGTAGACGAAACCGCCCCACACGAAGTGATGCTTGTAATTGACGCTGGCACAGGACAGAATGCACTTAATCAAGCCCAGCAGTTTCAAGAAGCTGTTAATGTCTCAGGCATTACCCTTACCAAACTTGATGGTACAGCAAAAGGTGGAATTGTTTTTGCCTTAGCTGAACAACGTAAAATTCCAATCCGTTTTATTGGTGTGGGTGAACAAATTGATGATTTGCGTACCTTCAACAGCCAAAGCTTTACCGAAGCACTTTTTGATCAGTCGCACCAGAGCTAGCAGGTTAGTTTGAATTACCATGCAAATGCCTAATACCGATAATATTCATTTTCAGTATGCTTTTAAAAAAGGCTACCGCATGGCGATTGATGGGAAAACCATGTTAAGCATGCCCAGCGATATTCGTAAAAACATGCAAATGCGAGACTATTTTCAACAAGGCTGGGAACAGGCGGTTGAAGATATGACAGCTCTACAAGAAGCACGTAGTCAACCCAACTGGCGCGAACGTTTTATTTGGGTGTTTTTTATGATTCTAGCCGGAGTCGCTACCGCTTATTTAATGATCCATAACATAGAATCTGAAAAGACCGCCCGGCAGCCTTTACCCCAAACACCAGAGAACACAATTCAGAGTCAACCAAATAAGAAACTTACTGAAAGCAAAGAAAACTCTACTAAATTCGTTCAGCTCTCATTATTAACCGATGAACAGCGCAGTGATTTAGAACAAAACATACAGGAACGGAAACAGGTTAAAGCCCTACCTCTTTCAAGTATTGTGGAGAGCTCAATTAAGATTTCACAAGCGGTTCTGACAAACGAAGTTGTTAATCGTTCTCCAGTAGAAACATTTGATGAATTTATACCAAAATATATTCGCAATCTCTCTTTCTTTACCGAACTAAAATCCGATAAAAAACAGACCATCTATCACCGTTGGCGAACAAAAACCCAAATACTTGCTACAATCAAACTTTCCGTTGAAAAGGGCCGTTACCGGACATGGTCGTCTAAAAAGTTAAGCAGTGCTTGGCAAGGCCAATGGTATGTTGAAGTTTTGGATAGCAATAAAAATGTCATTTATCGTAAATCTTTTTATTATGGGACACAGCAAGAATGAACCTTAAAAAATTATTAGCCTTAAGCCTTATTGTTACAAGCCTGGTTCTATCTGGCTGCAGCAGTACACCGCCACCTAAAGCAACCTATGACAATCTTTGCTCGATATATGCGCACGATAGTGAATGGAAATATGCTGCAAGAAAGGCTTATAAAAAATGGGGAACACCACCTTATGTAACCATGGCTCTTGTTCATCAAGAATCACGATTTAAACCTAATGCTCAACCACCTCGTCAATATGCTTTAGGCATGATTCCTTTACCTAGAAGATCTTCTGCTTATGGTTACTCGCAAGCTCTAGATGGTACATGGCATGACTATATGAAATTTACTGGAAATTGGGGTGCATCACGTTCAAATATTGAAGATTCTTTAGACTTTATTGGTTGGTACAACTATCAGTCTTACAAACGTCTTAAAATTTCTCGTAAAGACACATACAAACTATATCTTGCTTACCACGAGGGTCATGGTGGCTATTCACGACGCACCTATCTTAAAAAGAAATGGTTATTAAAAGTAGCCAAAAAAGTTTCTAACCGTGCTCGTATGTATAAAAAACAATATCGTAAATGTTCGTAAACTTCTATGGCTGTTTGAATAAGACCTAGTGTCTTATAAAATTTGCAGATACAAAAAAACCGAGTTGGGTTACCCCTTTCTCGGTTTTTTATTGAAGCTTCTAAAGCAAGCTTAGTTCAAGATCTGCGTACTCTGAGATTAACCTTTATAACGCTCAAACACAACAGAAGCGTTGGTTCCACCAAAACCAAAACTGTTACTCATAATACGGTTCAAACCCGCATTATCAATACGTTCGGTTACAATTGGCATACCTTCACACTCAGGATCTAGGTTTTCGATATTAGCGGAAGCACAAACGAAGTCATTCTCTAACATCATAAGGCTATAGATAAACTCATGTACACCAGCTGCACCTAAAGAGTGGCCTGAAAGCGATTTCGTTGAACTAATTTTTGGTACATTATCACCAAAAACCTCACGAATTGCGGCGGCCTCTTTTGTATCACCAACAGGCGTCGAGGTTCCATGAGGGTTGATATAGTCAACACCACCTTCAACTGTAGAAAGTGCCATTTCCATACAACGAACAGCACCTTCACCAGATGGAGCAACCATGTCATAACCGTCAGAGTTTGCACCGTAACCCGTAATTTCAGCATAGATTTTTGCACCACGAGCTAAAGCGTGTTCTAGCTCCTCAACGACAACCATTCCGCCACCGCCAGCAATAACAAAACCATCACGGTCCTTATCGTATGCACGAGATGCCTTGCTAGGATTATCATTATTTTTTGTAGATAATGCTCCCATAGCATCAAACATTACAGACATTGTCCAGTGAAGCTCTTCACCGCCACCAGCAAATACAACATCTTGTTTACCAAGCTGAATTTGTTCAACGGCAGTACCAATACAATGCGCAGAAGTAGAACAAGCAGAACTAATTGAATAGTTAATACCTTTAATTTTAAAAGGAGTCGCTAAACAAGCTGAAACAGTTGAACCCATTGTACGAGTAACCATGTAAGGCCCTACGCGTTTCACGCCTTTCTCACGAGCAATTTCTACAGCCTGAGTTGAGTTTGAGTTTGAACCACCACCTGAACCAGCCACAAGCCCAGTTCTAGGATTAGAGATTTGTTCTTCTGAAAGTCCAGAATCTTCAACCGCTTGTTTCATAGCAATATACGAATAAGCTGCAGCATCCCCCATGAATCGTAACTGCTTGCGATCAATGTGGTCTTTAAAATCTAAGTTTTTTACCGCACCATGAACTTGTGAACGCATACCATTTTCAGCATACTCTGGAGCAAAGACAATACCTGACTTACCATCTTTCAATGATTCGGTAACTTCATCTACATTGTTTCCTAAACTAGAGACAATACCTACACCTGTAATAACAACTCTTTTCATGATTAAAAACTATCCGTATTCGTAAATAAACCAACTTTTAAATCTGTTGCACTGTAAATCTCGCGCCCGTCAACATACATCTTAGCATCACCTAATCCCATGTACAGTTTACGTTTAATAACACGCTTCATATCGATTACGTACTCAACTTTTTTAGCAGTTGGCAGTACTTGACCATAAAACTTAATTTCACCTGAACCTAAAGCTCTACCGCGTCCTGGACCACCAGTCCAACCTAGAAAAAAACCAATAAGTTGCCACATAGCGTCAACACCTAAGCAACCTGGCATAACAGGATCTTCATTGAAGTGGCATTCAAAAAACCAAAGATCTGGATTAATATCAAATTCGGCTTTGATAAGACCTTTACCAAACGCACCGCCTTCTTCAGAAATATGAGTGATTCTGTCCATCATTAACATTGGAGGTAGAGGCAATTGAGCATTACCAGGCCCGAAAAGTTCCCCGCGGCCACTCGATAAAAGTTCTTCTTTTGTATAACTAGATTGTTGTTCCATTCGGTCTACCAGTTTGTGTGTCAAATACGCGTTATTATAACAGTTCGCAGGTGTGCAATACAATGCGTTAGCAAGATACAAAAAAGCCCGTAATCTCTTTAGAAATTACGGGCTTTAGAATATGGTGCCGACATCAAGACTTGAACTTGAAACCTACTGATTACAAATCAGTTGCACTACCAATTGTGCTATGTCGGCGAGTTGGTGCGTATTATAAGACCTACTAAAAAAGAGTCAACCATTTTTATAAAAAAATTACTGTTTTTTTACAGATTCTTCAACATTGACCATGCCTTGTAAAACAAGGTCAGGTATGTAGTCATATTCAAAATCTAGAAGAGAACATAATTGAGCAGATTCACCACCTGTCATTATGACCTTAAAGCGTGTTTGCACTTTGCTATTAAGATCATTAACCACTTGGTTGATAAAAGCTCCGGCCATATACAAGGTTCCAGCTAAAATAGCGGAGGAAGTATTTGTAGCCAAAAGCTGGCTCGAATCATTACTCTGTTCTTGAACTATTAACTCATCAATTTCACTCAAGTCCGCTGTATTAGCAGCCAAAGACTTACGCATGGTATGAACACCAGGAACAATAAATCCACCTTGATGTTGACCATCAATAACTGCATCAATGGTTAGTGCTGTACCAGCATCAATTACGATAGTTGGAACACTATAGATTCCAATAGCACCTTGCAATGCAAACCAACGATCAACGCCCAATTGTGTAAAGTCGTCATAACCACTCGTTAGTCCACAGCAATGCTGTTGAGCATTCAGTTGAATTGGAAAAACATGCCACATATTCTGAATAAATAATTTCAAGGCATCAACTTTGGCCGCATCGGCGACGGTCGAAATATAGACTTCATCAGGCTTGCCATATTTACATAAATAATCGATGCCTTCATCTAATAAAGTATTAATTTGAATAGATTCATGTACTTCATAGTTACCATCAATGACAGTAGCCCATTTGACATAGCTATTACCTATATCTAGAAACAATTTAATCATAATTTTACTCAGTATGTTTCTCACAAAAATTCAAAAACTAATTTACTGTTAATAGTTAATGAACCAAGGTGAAACAACGACAACTCACTATTTTAATATGCTCGATATCATACACAATAAAACAAGTAACTATATAGAATTAGAACAATAAATTTATGACCGTCAAGAACTTGAAAAATAGCTTATTCAATATTCGAGTTGATGATAAAATTACAGGCAAAAAAAAACCCGTTTTACAATGAAGTAAAACGGGTTTTAGAATATAAGCTTGGCAATGACCTACTCTCACATGGGACCTCCCACACTACCATCGGCGCTAAGACGTTTCACTTCTGAGTTCGGTATGGGATCAGGTGGTT
>JAUUDE010000032.1 GCA_030826915.1 Thiomicrospira sp. | reverse complement strand
TCAACCACAATATAATCGGTCTTTAAGCCTGTTTCACCTTCATAACGATTCAAACCTTGCTGGCATGCAGGACAAGAGGTTAGCAACTTAACCTCACCATCCTTTGACTTTTCTTTGCCTGTTAATTCTTTAATACCATTTGTTAGTTCAATGGTTTTTCTAAAACGTAATTGTTCCGAAATATCAGGGCGTGCAGTTGCTAATGTCCCTGCTTCACTACAGCAACGGTCTGAAAGAAGCACTTCTTCTGTTTTAAGTAAATCTTTTGCTACCTCAGTACCATCCATTTTTTTCATAGGATCGTGACAAGGCGCATGATACAAATACTTAACACCATTGGCGTTATCGACCGAAATGCCTTTTTCGGATAAGTACTCGTGAATATCAAGTAAACGACAACCGGGGAATATCAATTCAAACTCGTACTTCAATAACTGGTCCATACAAGTACCACAAGAGACAATAACCGTTTTTATATCCAAATAATTGAGTGTATTGGCGACACGGTGGAAAAGCGCTCTATTTTCTGCGGTAATCTGCGCACCTTTATCGGCTTGTCCAGCGGCTGTTTGAGGGTAGCCACAACATAAATAGCCAGGCGGCAGAACTGTTTGTGCACCGGCTTCAGACAACATAGCAATCGTAGCTAAACCAATATCGCTAAACAAACGTTCAGAACCACAACCAGGGAAATAGAATACCGCGTCCGAATCTTCATTTACCTTTTGTGGATGACTGATGATTGGCACCATATTTGGCTCTTCTAAACCAAGTAAAGCACGCATAGTCGCTTGGTTTGGCCCTGTATTTAATGGCTTACGCACAAAGTTTATTACCTGCTGTTGAACAGGCGCGATCTTAGTAGATTGAGCTGGAATATCTTGGTTTTTGCCCAATAAACCAAAAGATTTAGCTAGCTTATGTCCAAGCGTAATAAAATTCGCACTCCAGCCAATCATGGCTTTACGCATAAGTTTGATGGTGGTTGGATTTTTTGCGTTCAAGAACCACAATGCCGCTTTTACTGTAATCGAAAAGCGTTTTTTGCCCATTTTTGTCAGGATGTTTCGCATACGAATAGAAACATCACCAAAATCGATATCAACCGGACACGGCGCTTCACACTTATGACAAGTTGTACAGTGATCTGCCACATCATTCATCGCATCAAAGTGCTGTAATGAAATACCACGGCGAGTTTGTTCTTCATACAAAAACGCTTCAATAACTTGACCCGTTGCCAGAATCTTATTTCTTGGTGAGTACAGTAGATTTGCTCGTGGAATATGAGTTTGACAAACAGGCTTACATTTACCGCAACGTAAACAATCTTTAATGTCATTATTCAGTTCATCAAGTTCACTTTGTTCTAAGATTATCGCTTCTTGCTGAACCAAACTTAAAGAAGGTGTGTAGGCATTGTCTAAACTTGAACCAGGTAATAACTTACCTTTATTAAAGTAACCATTTGGATCAACTTCATTTTTATATTTAACAAACGCTTCAATTTTTGCAGGTTCTAAATACTGAAACTTAGTTAAACCAATTCCATGCTCACCAGAAATAACGCCACCAAGACGATGCGCCACGTCCATAATTCTATCAACCAGCGATTCAGCCAAATGCACCATTTCATAGTTACTTGAATGCACAGGAATATTCGTATGAATATTTCCATCACCAGCATGCATATGCAGCGCTACAAACAAACGAGCACTCCTTAAATTTGCATGTATTTTATCTAATTTTTCATGTAAAGCTTCAAAGTCATGACCTAAGAATGTTTGTTTTAAGAACTCTTTAACCTCTTCCCTATAAGAGAGAACGGTCTCTCTTCTTAAAAACAAGCTGGCTAAAGTGTCTTCTTCACGAATATTGGCGTGCGATTCTTCAGGCAACAGATGTAAACACTCTTTTGCTGGGCTATTCAGGTGTTCTAACTTACCTAACCAACGACATTTCACTGTTTTAAAGTGTTCCAGTGTTTCCTGAACTTTACCGCTAAAGTATTTAGAAGGCCCTGCAATATCTTCAAAATCATCTTCTTGACTAAATTCAGGAATATCGCCTTCGAAATATTCAATATAAGCATCCAGAATGTCGATCTTATTTTTAATCGACATTTCAATGTTGATTTTTTCAATTTCAATATTGTATTCATTTAAGCGATCAAGCGGAATAACGACATCTTCATTGATTTTGAACGCATTCGTGTGCGAAGAAATAGCCGCTGTTCTTGAGCGGTCTAACCAAAAACGCTTACGAGCTTCATCACTAACAGCAATAAACCCCTCTGCATTTCGCTTGTTTGCCAATGCAACAATTTCAGTACACGTATTGGCAACCTCAAAACCATTCTCACCACAAATATCAGCAAGCAATAACATCTTAGGTAGCTCTTTTCTGCTTGCCTTTGTATTGTACTTTACGGCTTTAATATAACGATCATCCAGGTGTTCAAGCCCAGCAATTAAAATGCCTTCTTTTTTCTTAGATTCAACATAATCTAGTATTTCAACAATTGCTGGCACAGCTAAACTTAAATCTGTGCCAAAAAACTCTAAACAGACGGTTCTGGTATGGCTCGGCATACGATGAACAATAAAACGACTAGACGTAATTAACCCATCACAGCCCTCTTTTTGAATTCCTGGTAGTCCGCTTAAAAACTTATCAGTAACATCTTTACCCAAACCAGCTTGTCTAAAGCCAGAACCTGGGATTTCTAAACGCTCGGTTTCACCAATTTGCGTTTTTCCATCTTTTTCAAAACGGCGAATATCGAAAAGAACTGTTTGTTGGTCTTGTAACTTTCCTAAGTTGTGGTTAACTCGTTCAACTTCCAACCATTTAGCATCTGGCGTAACCATTCTCCATGAAGCTAGGTTATCTAAAGTGGTTCCCCATAGAACCGCTTTTTTACCACCAGCATTCATGGAAATATTTCCACCAATGGTAGAGGCATCCTGAGAAGTAGGGTCTACAGCAAACACATAACCAAAACGTTCAGCCTGTTCTGAAACTCTTCGGGTAACAACACCTGCACCTGTTCGAATGGTTGGAACCTTACCAATCATTGGGAGCTCTTCCTGTTCTACCAGGCTCATAAACTCCAATTTTTCAGTATTAATAACGGCTGTATTTTCATGAAGAGGAATCGCTCCTCCTGTATAACCAGTACCGCCTCCACGAGGAATAATGGTTAACTCCAAATCAATACAGGCTTGTACCATTTCTATAGTTTCTTGCTCTGTGTCTGGAGTTAACACCACTAAAGGTAACTCTACACGCCAATCCGTTGCATCCGTTGCATGAGAAACTCTGGCTAAGCCACCAAAATCAATATTATCTTCTCGAGTGCATTTCTTAAGGCGCTTTAAAACCTTATTGCGTAATAGAACTTGCTTAGGAAACCAATCGGAAAATTCATGAACCGCTTTTTGAGTCGATGCTAACAATTCCGCAGCCGTTGCATTACCATCAAGACGTTTTTCAACCTCTTTCAATCTATGATTAAGTGCCTGAATCAAGGCGTCACGACGTTTTGGATTCTCGATTAAGTCATCCTGAATATATGGGTTACGACTAACAACCCACATATCACCTAAAACCTCAAACAACATACGAGCAGAACGACCTGTATTACGTGTTTGACGCAAAGACTCTATCGTTGTCCAGCACTGCTCACCCAAAAACCTTAAAACAATCTCTTTATCTGAGAAAGAAGTATAGTTATAGGGAATCTCGCGAATACGTTTGGTCGGATTTGGACTCATGGTATAGATTAAACTCTTAAATTATTTAATATTGATGATTTTATATATATA
>JAUUDE010000014.1 GCA_030826915.1 Thiomicrospira sp. | reverse complement strand
TGTCTGTCCGTTGGAACGAGGGCGTATTCTATAGATTTCCGCTCACAACGCAACCCCTTTTTTCACCTTTTTGAATCTTTTTTTACATTTAATCCCAAACACTGACTTAACCCCACTTTACCCACTAGTTATCCCCAGAGTTATTAACATTAGTCTCATTTCATAGTATTTATCTATCTATTTATTCATAATTCAAGGTCTGGATATTCTTTATATATTGTTCCTTTAGACTTACACTCTCTTAACTATTTACAAAAATAGGTTACTTATTATGTCTCTTTATTCTTCTCGCCGTTCTTTCATAAAAAAAGCGACCGCTCTTTTAGCAGCCTCTACCAGCGGACCTTTAATCGCCCAGACCTCCCTCTCACCTTCACCTGTGGGTGTTGTTCTTGATGATTTGTTTTTTCAGCATGACCGTATAGGTCACCCTGAAAATGCAAAACGCCTTAGAGTGATTGATGAAGCACTCACCCAAGTAAATTTATGGAAACAGTTGACCCCAGTTAAGGGAAGGATGGCTGTTAACGAGGAATTATTGCTCGCTCACAGCCAAGGTTATATAGATGAGATAGAATTGTTAAGCGATGACGCACCCGGCTTTTATAACCAGTACCAGCAAGATACCTATATTAATAACCACACATTTGAAGCAGCCAAAATGGCAGCAGGCAGCAATATTAATCTAAATTTGGCCGTTTATGACCGACAAGTAGACACCGGTTTTGCTCTTCTACGCCCCCCTGGGCATCATGCCTTAGAAAATAAAGCGATGGGATTTTGTATATTTAACAGTGATGTCATTGCTGCCCGTGCATTACAACAAAAACGTGGTGTTAACAAAATTGCGATTATTGATTTTGATGTTCACCATGGTAACGGAACACAAGACCTCACAGCTGATGATCCTTCCATTATGGCTGTTTCGATTCATCAACACCCTTATTGGCCTTTAACTGGTGGTTTGGACTTTACAGGTAACGGCGATGCCAAAGGTACAGTTGTAAATTGTCCTTTTCATAAAGGAGCTGGTGATAAAACCTATTTAAGTGTATACGATGAAGTGGTACACAAAAAACTCGAAGCCTTCAAACCTGAACACATTATTGTCTTTGCGGGTTATGATGCTCACTGGCAAGATCCTTTAGCAGGTCATCAGATGAGTGTGCTCGGCTTTAACCAATTAGTTGAAAAGTGTGTTGATTCCGCTCAACAATTGTGTGGAGGACGTATTAGCTTCTCTTTAGGTGGCGGTTATAATTTAAAACCATTAGCTGAATGTGTTACTGGAACCTTTCATACTTTATTAGGTAACCCTGAAAAAATTCATGATTCAATTGGCCCTTCTCCTGAACCTGAAGTGGATTATAGCGTTCAAATTGAAAAGATAAAAAAGCACCACTTAGGTTGAGCAGGCCTGGTAAGTTTATTTTTAAGAGACCTTTATATGCCACATATCATTATTGAACATTCTCAAAATGCATTTAATCCATTAGAGCTGAATGCAGTGTTAAATGATGTGGCGATGGCTATATCAAATACCAAGCTATTTAGCCCACAAAACATTAAAGTCCGATTACATCCAGCTGAGCACTTCTTGCTTGATGCAAGTCTTAGCGGATTTATTCACGTACAATGCAGAATTCATAAAGGGCGTTCATCCAATCAAAAGAAAGCCGTTTCAGAATCCGTACTTAACAGTTTAACTACCTATTCAAAAAACGCGACGGTTATTACGGTTGAAATAGTGGATATGGAACAAGCCAGCTACACGAAAAAAATCATAACTTAATATAACTCTTTTGGTAACTCATCTACTAAATCATTCTGGTTCTTTAAACTCAATCGACATGGCTAATAACGATTGTTGAAAACTCTCTCTATTATTTAAAGGTATCGCAGCTTCAATAATGACCGTTTGTTGATAGTTAATATTAAGCAAATTTCCTTCTGCAACACCTATTAAATGACGGACTTGCTGTTCTTGCGAAAAGTCACAACTCAGGCTCACCATTGCCATTTCTATCTGTTGCTCTACTGGTAACACCTCCATCACCGCTTGTGCAGCTTGGCCATAGGCTCTTGTTAAGCCACCTGCTCCTAACTTTATTCCACCAAAATAGCGAACGACAATGACCATAACATCCCCAATGTCTTTATGGTTTAAGACATTTAAGATGGGTTTGCCTGCTGTTCCAGATGGCTCACCATCATCCCCCATACCTGCGTTAGCGGCACAACTTGGATTACCTATCAGGTATGCCCAACAATGATGACGAGCATCTGGGTATTGAGTTTTAATCTCTTCTAACCATGCCATACCTTCTGCACGTGTTTCAATGCCTTTGGCGTAAGCGATAAATCGGCTTTTTTTGATTTCGATTTCTGCTTGGGCTTGTTTTGCTGGTATTGAGTAAGTCGCCATATATTAAGCCAACTTAATTTTATGCCAAAGAGCGTAAAGTGCTGGTAAAAAGAGTAAGGTTAATAAAGTACCTACACCAACTCCACCAATTAAGACATAGGCCATAGGCCCCCAAAAGGTGGAGTGCGTTAGCGGTATAAATGCGAGCATAGCGGCAATAGCGGTTAACAATACTGGACGAGAGCGTCTTAAAGTCGCATTAATTAAGGCATTTGCCTGATCGCTTCCATGTTTCTTTTCATCTTCAATTTGCCCCGTTAAAATCAGTGTATTTCGCATTAAAATACCCGCTAAACCTAGCAATCCTAAATTAGCCACAAAACCAAATGGCTGATTAAATGCAACTAAAGCGAGCACCGCACCAATTAAGCCCAAAGGCGCGGTGACTAAAACCATAAATAGAGTGCTGAATGATTTGACCAACAACATAATGATGAGTGTCATCACTAATATCATTAATGGCACCAACACTTTAATTGAATTTTGCGCTTTGGCGGACTCTTCAACTGAACCTCCTACATCAATACGATAACCTAAAGGTAGGTTTTCAATAATAGGCTGCATTTGGTCTAGTATTTTTTGCGTTGCCACAGGTGGTTGAATACCTGGAATGATTTCACTATTCACCGATAGATATAACTCTCGGTTTCGTCTTTCCAGTATTGGGTCTTCAAATACCACTTCGACTTGTCCCAATTGCTCTACTGGTAAAGCCTGGCCTGCAGGTGTTTTTATTAATAGGCTACTGAGTTCACCGACGTTAACGCGTTCGGTTTCACTGGCACGAATCAACAGATTAATTGTTCGAATTTTTTCTCTAACTTGAGCAATTTGCACACCTTGTAGTTGAGCTTGGAGCTGTTGTGCAACTTCTTGGCTTGTCATACCTAACTGCGCCAATCGCACTTTATCCATATCTACTCGAAGCGTAGGCACTCGCAGACCCCATTGTAAATGAGGGTCAACAGTAAAGTCTTGCTTAGCCATCAACGCTCTTACGTCATTTGCAATGCGTCTAAGCTCATTTGCATCGGGCCCCACTACTCGGAATGTAACAGGCCAGGTAACGGGTGGTCCAAACAGTAGCGGATGAACACGCACTCTAGCTTCTGGAAAAGCGCCTTTTGCAATGACTGCACGTAGTTTAGCTTGGAGTGCTTCTCTGGCTTCTTTGCCTTTGGTTACAACAACAATTTTAGCAAAGGCTGGGTTTGTTAGCTCAGGGTTTAAAGCCAAGAAAAACCTTGGTGCACCCCGACCAATATAGGAAGATAGAGATTTTACTTCATCGTATTGATTTATGAGCTTTTCCACTCTGTGAGTCACTTCATCCGTGACATTGGTACCCGTTCCCTCAGGCAGGGTGATATCTACCATCAATTCTGGCCTATCCGAACTTGGAAAAAATTGCTTAGAGACCAACTTATTCATAGCCACGACAGACATAACAAAGATAAGTACGGTTATTAGCACAACCCAAACTTTATGGTGAATACAAAAGGTAATGGTTTTTTTCAAAGCACGATAAAAACGTGTATCAAAGAGTTCAGCGTCAGTTTTTTGCGCTGCAACCCCCTTAATTTCTGGTAAGAGTTTTGCGCCTAAATAAGGGGTAAAGTAAACGGCCACAAACCAAGATGCAATCAAAGTAATACCAAGCACCCAAAAAATGTTACCTGCATATTCTCCTACACGAGACTCGGCTAACCCTATTGGTAAAAAGCCGACAACCGTCACTAAGGTACCCACCAACATAGGCGCTGCTGTAACTGTCCATGAGTAGGCGGCTGCTTTTGCTTTATCCATGCCTTCTTCCATTTTTACCAACATCATTTCAATGGCAATAATGGCATCATCAACTAATAGACCTAAAGATAGAATAAGCGCACCTAAGGTGATTCGGTCAAAATTTAGCCCTTCCATAAACATAAACATGAATGTCATGGCTAAAGTAAGAGGTACAGCAAAAGCCACAATTAAACCGGCTCTAAGACCAAGAGCGATAAGGCTGACCACTAATACCACTAATAAAGCGGTTAAAAATTTGATTTGAAAAGTCGACACGGCACCATGAATAGCATCAGCCTGATTGGTTAGAATATCGAGATTAACCCCTAATGGTAAAACCTTGCGATAGTGCTCTTCAAAATCCTTTAGCGATTTTTCTAAAACCAAGCCATCTACAGAGGGGGCCATAACTACACCCACCAATAATGTATCCTCCCCTTTATTACGGATAAGATAGGATGGCGGATTTTCATAACCTCGATATACCTGGGCAATATCTTGCAGCAGTATCTGTTTTTTGCCAACTAAAATTGGCAGGTGTTTAATCTGCTCAACCGCGCTTTTGTCGGATGACAGGCCTTGTTCTGTTCTTAGATATAAACGTGGGCCATGGGTTTCAATAAAGCCCGAATCTGTAATGTCTAACTGTCCAGAGATCTCCTGTTGAATACTGTTTAAACTCAACCCTAATTGACTGGCCCGTTTTTGGTCTAAATCAATAAAAATGCGCTGTGGACGCTCACCAATTAAATTGACCTTTTTCACTCCAGAAACTTGGCGCAAAGCAATTTGTAATTTATCCGCTTCCTGAACCAACTTTTCTTGAGGCCAACCCGGTGCAGTTAGGCTGTATAAAGTAAAATAAACATCTTCAAAATCATCATTAAAGAAGGGGCCTTGTACCCCTCTTGGTAAATAAAGTGCTTCATCATTTAGTCTTTTACGAACTTGATAATATAAGTCTTGAGAAATACCGTGTGGTGTATTTTCCGCAAAGGTAATTAACATATCTACTCGCCCTGGACGAGATTTTGTTTCAACTCGAGAGAAATACTGAATTTCTTCCAGCTTTTTTTCTAGAGGATCTGCAACCTGGCTTTGCATTTCAATGGAAGTTGCGCCAGGCCAGGTAGCAGAAACAACCATAGTATTGACGCTAAAAGAGGGGTCTTCTGCACGTCCCATATGCAAAAACGCATACAACCCTGCAATAGCGACCACTAAAATAAAATAAAGCGTCAGTGAGCGCTCTTTCACCGCATAGGCGGAGATATTCCAGCGATTCATTCTGCAGACTCCCTAACTGATTGCCCTTCATTCAGCAGGTGTACACCCAAGCTCACAATAGTGTTCACATTGCTAAAGTCACCTGTAACCCAAGCCCAACGACTTGAAAGCTTACGAACATTAACTTTTATTCGCTTGACCTGGCCTGCTTCAACCTGCCAGATAGAAGCGTAATCACCTTGTTCATATAAAGCCGTAATTGGGATTTTAACCAAGCTATTTTGCTCATCAAATAAAAGGGTTGCCGACTTACCTAAATTTAATTGTTCAATAAAAGATTGTTGCTCTTTTGGCAAAGCTTGAAATTCATAATGGGCTGTCCAAGTTCGACTGGCTGGATCAGCAATACCAGAAACCTCACGAAGCTTTACAGAATAAGTTTTTTTAAGTCCATATATCGTTACTTTGCCTTTTTTTGGTAGGTTTGCAATACGATTCTCTGGTACTTGCACCGTAATTTCTCTGTGCCCTTGCAGTGCCATTTTCGCTACAATTTGTCCTCCTGAAACAACCTCTCCTTGTTCGGCTTGAATAGACAATATTTTTCCGGTGCCAGGAGAGGTGAGAGAGGTATAGTCTAATTGGTTTTTTGCTTGTTTTTCTTGCAATACTTGAGATTTTAAATGTTCATTTAAAACCGCTAGATTACTTTCTGCTTGATCAACATTTTGCTGAGAGGTTAAATTGCGTTTGATTAGATTTTTTAGGCGTTCTAACTCTAATTTTGCTGTCTTAATTTCTGCTTTTGTTGCGCGAATATTGGCCAAAACCACTTGTAAAGATAAGGCATAATCTGTTTCATCTAACTTAAATAATACCTGCCCGGCTTTAACTTTATCGCCTTCATTAATCAGTCTTTGCGTTATTTTTCCACCAACACGAAAAGCCAAACTAGATTGATATCTAGCGTCCACTACACCGCTTAATCGCCATTTTGATTGGGTGGCTAATTTTTCCATTGTCATAGTTTTAACAACAGGTACAAATTCCTCACGAGCCGCGTTATCCTGCTCATTACAACCTGATAATGCCAAGCTTGCAACGGCTACCAATACCCAAATATTTAGGAACTTCATTTTGTCTCCTTATATCCTACACCGCGGTTTATCCATATAGGGTCTGCGGTGTAAATAACATCAAGTGATAAGTAATCATACTTCTGAATAAGTTGCTGATAGAGTTTTTTTCGTAAATCATCCTGCTGTTCTATAGAAATAGAAGAATGCGCTTCAAGCAGAACTGTAACTTGCAAATAGACCATTCTGCCTATTTGTAAATAGCGGGGTTTTATGTCTTCATAGGCAATAGCATCCATAACAAGCGCGGCTTCCTGGAGAAGGTTATTACCCAATTCTGAATTGTCTGAACGGCCAATTATCTGTAAACCGTTATCCTTTAATATTTGAAAAGGTAAAGGTAAGATGAAAACAATTAGAATAAGAATCACTATAGGATCTACATAAGGTAACCATACTTCGTTTCCGTGGTCCTTCATCCAAATTGCTAAGCCAAAAGACAGCCCTACCGCAACACTCAAAATACTACCAATAACCCACCCTTTTAAATCAACATCTATCAAAGAAGATTGTGCAGTTTGGTTTAGTCGATATAGAAAATAAGAAAATACAAAACCCAGTAATGAAGCAAAAATAGAGTAATAAACTGCAATATCGGCTTTAATTATACGCCCACCCGTTAACAGCGCTTCTACAGCAAAGTAAAAAGCAAAAACGATAACAAGCAGAATCATAATGCCTTTAATAAAGTTGAGAACAGGCTCAAAAATTGCGTAACCAAAAGGTTGTTTTTGATTTGCTTGAAAAGCCATTAATGAGACCACTCGAAGTGTTAATAAAGCGGCAATCAAATCAATAAGTGGATATACGCCATCCATAAGAATGGCGTATGAATTGGTTAGATAGAAAAAGACAAAGCCAAAAATGGCCATTAGCACATCTCCAAGCATGACAAGCTTGATGGCTTTTTTCTCTGTTTCATTACGAGTTGAAACGTTCATATTTATGGGTTATCTACTCAGCAATATTCTGTTTATTTTCCGATACAAAATGAGGTAAAAATTCGACCTAATAAATCATCGGAGGTGAAACGCCCTGTTATTTCCGATAATGATTCTTGCGCTAAACGCAAATCTTCAGCTAACAATTCACCTGCGGCAAACTGCTCTAACTGTTGTTGACCATTTAGTGTCCAGTCTAATGCAGTTTGCAAAGCATCTAAATGGCGTTTTCTTGCCATAAAAACCCCCTCTGAAGTCTGGGAATAACCCATTTCTGTCTTTAAGTGCTCTTGCAAAGCCGCTAAACCCAGTTTATGTTTTGCTGATAACCAAATAACCGTGCGGCCTGTTTCTGCTTCTGTTTCAACCATAGGAGGGTGGTCAATTAAATCGATTTTATTACGCACTAAAGTCACTGGGATATGACTTGGTAACTTATCTAGAATAATTTGATCTTCTTCGTGAATATCCTCACCTGCTTGTAGCATCACCAGTACCCTATCGGCACTATCCAATGCTTGCCAAGCGCGCTCAATACCAATCTGTTCAACTTGATCTGTTGCTTCACGCACCCCTGCCGTATCCAGAATGTGTAATGGCATACCATCAATATTAATCTCTTCTTTGACGATATCACGAGTGGTTCCCGCAATATCGGTCACAATGGCGCTCTCTTTACCAGAAAGCGCGTTCAAAAGGCTCGACTTACCCGCATTTGGACGGCCTAAAATCACCACAGACATACCTTCACGAAGCAAAGCACCTTGTTTCGCTGATTCAAATACAGAATGTAGACGATCTAAAATATGTTGTAGCTGGCCTGCTACCTTTCCATCAGATAAAAAATCAATTTCCTCTTCAGGAAAATCAATTGCGGCTTCAACAAAAATTCGTAGCTGAATTAACCCTTCAACTAAAGTGTTTACTTCACGTGAAAAATCACCCTGTAATGAACGCATGGCCGATTTAGCGGCCTGATCAGAAGAGGCTTCAATTAAGTCTGCGATTGCCTCAGCTTGCGCCAAATCCAACTTATCATTCATAAAGGCTTGTTTAGAAAATTCACCGGGCTCTGCCAAGCGTGCACCCAATTCCACCACGCGGTTTAATAACCACTGCAATACCACAGGTCCGCCATGACCTTGAAGCTCTAGAACATCTTCACCAGTAAATGAGTTTGGATTTGGGAAATAGATGGCAATACCTTGGTCTAAAACAGAACCGTCGTCTGCATAGAAATTACCATAATGTGCATACCTAGGCTTTGGCTCTTTGCCCAGTACAGCCTGAGCAATTTGCAGAGATTGCTTACCCGATACTCGCACAATGCCAACGCCTCCTCTACCAGGTGCGGTGGCAATGGCAGCAATGGTGTCGATATTATCAAATTCCATAATGTATCCAATTTCCGTAATGGTTATGCTTTAGGCTGTTTAAAACAAAAAACGCCCAAATGGGCGTTTTTAAATGCTTAATTATACCAACAAGGTATTAAGTCAACTACGCCACAATATTATGAGTCGTTGTTTTTATGTCAGTGATAAATTCTTTGTCACTGTATAAAGCAATGGTTTTATCTAGCTTTTTCTTAGAAGTAAATGTTAACTCTTCGGCTTCATCATTCACTTTAAAAGATAAAACGTAAAGCGGCTTACTTTTCACTTCTGTGCTTTCTACAGAAGCAACAGCTTGTGCAGCCCCTTCTTCTAATGGGATATATCCATCTTTGGTTTTATAGCAAATTGGCTTAGTGCCATCCGCTACCAGTGATTCTACCTTGCCATACATTGGGTGGTCTGTACCCAGTTTTTGATATGTTAAATGCATGCTTTACCTCTATTTCTCGTCACTTTTTTCAATCTGTTTCGTGATATACCACTGTTGTGCTACAGAAAGAATGTTGTTTACAACCCAGTATAAAACCAGTCCTGCTGGGAAGAATAGGAAGAAAATCGTAAAGATAAACGGAAGTAACTTCATCACCTTTTGCTGCATTTCATCCATCATTGCAGAAGGGTTCAATTTCTGCTGAATATACATGGTAATACCCATAATAACTGGAAGGATGTAATAAGGATCTTGTGCTGATAAATCTTGGATCCAAAGCATAAATGGTGCATGACGCATCTCTACTGAATAAAGCAGTACCCAGTAAAGCGCAATGAATACTGGCATCTGAATAAAGATAGGTAAACAACCACCCAATGGGTTAATTTTCTCTTCTTTATAAAGCTTCATCATCTTCTGTTGGAAGATAACTTTATCATCACCATAGTTCTCTTTTAACTGCTGAAGTTTTGGTTGGAACTTCTTCATACGAGCCATAGAACGATAGCTTGTTTCAGATAACTTATAGAAGACTAATTTAATGAGTAGTGTTAATAAGATAATTGCCACACCCCAGTTTCCTACTAAGCTATGAATTTTATCCAGTAACCAAAAAAGTGGCTCAGCTAAGAACGTTAGAATACCGTAATCAATGGTTAACTCTAAACCAGGTGCAATTTCAGCCAATACTTTTTGTGATTCAGGTCCAATAAATAATTGAGAAGAAATGGTATGGCTTTGGCCCGGTAATACCTCAACTAAAGGCTCTACTACACCTACTGCGTAACGGTCATCACCCAGTGGCTTAGCGTAATAGCTATTTTGTTCATTCTGGTTTGGAATTAGAGCGGTTAAGAAATACTGCTGAATCATCGCAGCCCAACCACCTCTTACACTTTTACCAGTAACCGGTTGTGTATTTAAATCATCGAAAGAGTGTTTTACGTATTTTTCATCCGCATTGCCATCATAAAGTACAGGTCCTGTATATGTGTACATCATGAAATTATCATCAGGATTATAACGGTTACGAACTAACTGAGAATAGAGACTTCCTGTCCAAGCTTCTTGCGTAGCGTTATCCACTTTATATGAAACATCAACCAAATATTTACCTTTAGTAAAGGTATAAGTTTTAGTCACTTTGACACCATCCTGTGTCCAAGTTAATGGAACAGACAAGGTATCACCCGTCATTTCATAGTCAGTTTTTGCTGTTTGATAAACGCTTTTATGCGTTGGTGCAGGCAGTTTAGCTTGCTTTTGAGTAGCTAAACCGTTTTGAGCCATATATATCAAAGGCCCTGTATCTGACATTAATTGATATGGCTGTGAATGATCCGAACTAGCACCGTACTTAAGCAATTTAGCATCACGAATATCACCACCGTTGGTGTCAATGATGAGATCAAGCGTATCTGTCTTTACATGAATACGCTGCCCTTGAACAATGCCATTTTGTAACACTGGCACCGCGTCTTTATGAACACCACCCGTGTTTGCTCCTGGAACATCTGAGTTTACCGCAGGATTAGCCGCTGAAACAACCGCGTTTTGGCTCGCAACTGGTACTTCTTGTGCAGTACTTGTTTCTAGCGTCTGTTGCGTTTTATGTGCTGTAAACTGGGTCCATTCTAACCATATCCAAGTTAACGTAAAAGCTAACGCCAACCACCAAATTGATCTCATGTTCATGTGTGATACTCTTTACGAATCTTTAATTGAGATTTTGCACAATTAGCTGCACAAAGTTCTCACTTTGAAGAATTATTCTTTAATTTACTTTTTTGAATCTTGCGTACTAGGTGTAAAAAACTGCTATGCAAAGTCTTATTATCAATATTTTGCATACCATTACGACCTAAAACCACAATATCATACCCACTTAACTCTTTCTTATGTGAGCGAAATGCTTCTCTTGCTATTCTTTTTACTCTATTGCGCCATACAGCACGTGATAATTGCTTTTTAGCGATGGCTAATCCAAGACGAGGATGGTCTTCGTTATTGGCTCGAACAATCATAGTCCAATTACGGTTGCCAAAACGTTCAGCTTTTGCAAATACATGAGAATAAGATTTCGGAGATAACAATCGATGAGACTTAGGAAAGTCATTTTTCGCTTGT
Source organism: Thiomicrospira sp. (assembly GCA_030826915.1). Lineage (GTDB taxonomy): Bacteria > Pseudomonadota > Gammaproteobacteria > Thiomicrospirales > Thiomicrospiraceae > Thiomicrorhabdus. The sequence continues at coordinate 737 of JAUUDE010000014.1, read as the reverse complement.
TGAAAAGAAGAGGGGGTCTCTGGGTGAGCTGATAACTCTTGTGTAGAATTCATAAAACTCCCCAGAAGATGCGCCTTTATGCGTTAGCTATTGCTAACACATCAAGACTATGGTGTTAAACGCTTACGTCCTTTTGCACGACGAGCTGCGATAACTTTACGACCATTTTTAGTCGCCATACGAGCACGGAAACCGTGAGTACGTGCACGCTTAATTACGCTTGGTTGAAATGTACGTTTCATGTCACTGTCCTTAAAATTTCTATTCCGAATTCGGAAAAAGGGGAATTATATAGAGTTATCAATAAGAAAACAATTATTTGTACAAAATAAATATGAGCCTTTTTTATATTCAACAATCAAATCTGAACTAAGTTGTGCTGATTAGATAATTAAACCACCATAAGTAGTATATTGATCAGCAAAAACAACAATAAAAACCAAATACAAAGCCTAGTTAACAATTTTAAAAGATGAGTTCAATCGTATATTGGATTAAGCTCTTAAGCCTTAAGTACTCAATACTGCATAACTGACTACAATATAACGCCCTAATTTACCAATGGTTACTAGTGCCAAAAATAGCCATATATTAATTCTAAGTACACCTGCCATTACTGTTATTGGATCGCCAATAATCGGCATCCAGGCAAGCAATAAACTTGCTACACCCCATTTTTCAAAACCCTGCTTAGCTTTATTAAAACGTTTATCTGAAATTTTAAGAACACGATGTAT
>JAUUDE010000083.1 GCA_030826915.1 Thiomicrospira sp. | reverse complement strand
TAAACTATTTGTTGAACCACTTGACGGTCAAGTTCAACTTCAAGTCTGCGTCGATCAACCACAGAAAAAATATCATTTGGATAGATGATAGTATCTTCTTGTTTGATCCTAATGAGTGTTTCATAGTAAACCGACTTTGTTTTCAAAGATTGAATAGGTTGAAAATGCATTTGTATTCCATCACCTGTATGTATGGCATCTACAACCGTATTGACGATATTATTAGAAATTAATGAAAGAGAATCGTTGTCTAAGTTATGGTGGTAACATTGCACTTTATTGTTTAGAGACTGTTTTGCTTTATACATGGCAATATCTGCTTGGCTAGAAAAGGATATGCAAGCTAAAAGTAGCGTCACTCCATACAGGAATAATAAAGGTGTTTTTCTTTGATGCCCTTTCATAAACGGCCCACTGGTTACTAAAAATTTCAAACCTAATTTTAACTTAGATTAGGTGAATATAAGCTACTATTTTTTTAGAAATGTTCATGCTTATATAATTAAAATAATTTATTTTTGTGCTCCCAAAGAAAAAAATCTAAACGGATTTTAAAATTTATTTTCTTGTTTAAATAAATCTTTTCAACCCATTTAAAAGAGGGTTATCTATTTACAAAACCGTTAAAATAGAGTGAAAAAATTTTAAGGTATAAAGAGATAAACGATATGTGTGGAATTTGTGGTGAAATTTATTGGGATGGGAAACAGGCCTCAAAAGAACAGTTGTCTCCAATGCTTAAAGCAATGCAACAGAGAGGGCCAGATGATGAAGGTATATGGTTACATGATCATGTAGGCCTAGGTCATCGCCGGCTATCTATTATAGATTTATCTTCTGCTGGTCATCAACCCATGCAAGATGAGATGCTTACCCTGGTATTTAATGGATGTATTTATAACTATACAAGTTTAAAAAATGAGCTTGAAGATTTAGGGCATGTTTTTAAGTCTCATTCTGACACTGAAGTGATTTTGAAGTCCTATCGTCAGTGGGGGATGGATTGTGTATCCCGTTTTGAAGGTATGTTTGCTTTTGCGATTTGGGATGAAGAGCAGCATCAGCTTTTAATTGCTAGAGATAGAATTGGGATTAAACCGCTCTATTATGCACCCGTAGATGGCGGTGTACGTTTTGCATCAAATACACAGGCCCTATTAGAAACAGGCGGTATTGATACCAGTATCGATTCTATTGGCTTACATCATCAATTAACTTTACATGCAGTTATCCCAGCGCCACATACCATTTTAAAAGGGATTAAAAAGCTTGAACCAGGCCACTGGTTAATCGTAAACCCTGATGGACAAATGTATAAAAAGCGTTTTTGGCATTTGGAAGCTAAACGCCCTGGTACATTAAATGGCCAGCCTACGCCAACAACGGAAAAAGAGTGGATTGATGCCGTCCATCTCCAGTTAAAAGAAGCGGTGCATAAACGTTTAACGGCTTCGGATGTGCCTGTTGGAGTGTTGCTTTCTGGTGGTTTAGACTCCAGTTTAATTGTGGCGATGTTGGCAGAAGCGGGAGTTGAAAATATCAAAACCTTTTCAATTGGCTTTGAAGACGCACCTGAAGAGAAGGGTAATGAGTTTGAGTTTTCGGATTTGGTTGCAGAGCGTTACCAAACGGACCACAAGCAATATCTTATCTCTAATGACGAGGTTTTACCTCGTTTGCATGAAGCGGTTGAAGCTATGTCTGAACCGATGGTAGGGCAAGATGCAGTAGCATTTTATCTGCTGTCGGAACAGGTATCACAGGATGTCAAAGTGGTTATGTCAGGCCAGGGTGCCGATGAAGTGTTTGGTGGCTATTTTTGGTACTCCAAAATGGTGGAAGCAGCGAAAAATATCGATATAAGTAAGCCCAAAGAAGCGCTGTCTGCTTTTGCCCCCTATTATTTTGACCGCTCACACCAAGAGTGGTTGGAGGTGATTAATCCAGAATATCATGTGCATGATGTAACGGCAGATTATATTGGTGACCGTTTAACGGAAGAGGGTGCGGATACCTTTTTAGATCAGGTGTTACGCCTTGATGTTACGACTTTAATTATTGATGACCCGGTAAAACGTGTGGATAACATGACGATGGCTTGGGGACTGGAAGCACGAGTGCCATTTTTGGACCATAAGTTAGTTGAGGTAGTAATGGCGTCACCTGATGAATTAAAGCTAAAAAATGATGGCAAACATATTCTAAAAGAGATTGCCCGAGGTATCGTGCCAGATGAGATTATTGATCGCCCTAAAGTGGCGTTTCCAATGCCTGCATTAAAGTATGTGCGTGGTGATTTTTTTGAATATATGAAAAAATTATTGACATCACCGCAAGCTAAAGCACGTGGTATATTTAACCAGAAAAAATTAGCTGAGTTATTGGCCAATCCTGAAGCACCTGAAGCCTTTACCGCCATTCAAGGAAGTAAACTTTGGCATGCGGCTCTGTTAGAGTTCTGGTTACAGAAACATGTGGATAAAAGTATTTAATAAAGCACTAACAATATCTATATTTTTTTTGTATAACCTAGTAAAATAGTCAAGATTAAAAATTACTAAGGAATAATTAAGATGGAAAACCAAGATCCAGTAGTCAAAGAAACATTAGAGCGTATTCACAGCCAAGTAACGAACAACCCTGTTGTTCTTTATATGAAAGGGACTCCTCAAATGCCATCTTGCGGTTTTTCTAGTCGTGCTGCTCAAGCAGTAGCAGAAACAGGAGAAAAATTTGCTTTTGTAAATATCCTAGCGGATGCAACTATTTTTGAACATTTACCAAAATACCAAGATTGGCCAACTTTCCCACAGTTATATATTGATGGAGAGTTGCAAGGTGGATGTGATATTACCCTAGAGTTAGCAGAATCTGGTGAATTGAAAAAAATGATGGTTGCTGCAAATGCAAAGCATGATGCGAAATAGCCGTTAAGTTTTATTACAGCTTGTTTTGATAAAAGGCACCTTAGGGTGCCTTTTTTGTGCATTTCACAATCTTTTAATACAGCTGTATTTTGTGAGACTTCGGTTTGAGTAAAAGAGAGATTATTCGTTATTCTCTATAGGCCATTGATTGACGATTGTGCAAAAAATTTCTGCTGTTTTTTCTGTATCGTAAACTGCACAATGCGCTTGATTATTATCCCATTCAATACCTGCACAGCCTGCGGCTTTAGCCAGTACCGTTTGTCCATAGGCTAAACCAGCCAGAGAAACCGTATCGAAAGTACTGAATTCATGAAACGGTGATTTTATTTTGCAGCGTTCCGCCGCTTTCTGCACAAAATTCAAATCAAAAAAAGCGTTGTGTCCAACCAAAATTGCTCTTGTGCAGCCAGTGGCTTTTATCTGTTGTTGAATTGGTGCAAACAATTCATTTAAAGCACGTTTTTCATTAATCGCATTGCGAAAAGGGTGGTATGGATCTTCCATGCCAATAAATTTAAGTGCGCTCTCTTCAATATTTGCACCTTCAAAAGGAAGGATGTTTCTTTCGATAGTTTGATCTCGTGATAAAAGGCCATTTTCATCCATTTTTAGGGTGACTACGGCCATTTCTAATAAAGCATCTGTATTGCAATTAAATCCAGCGGTTTCTACATCCACTACAACAGGTAAAAAACCGCGAAAACGGTCTTTGATTTGAGTCACTTTGCTCATGAATTCACTTTAGCTGTAATTACAGCGTTTTGACAAGCACTTTGGATTGTCGTTGGTAATTATAAAGGGATTGTTTTTTATCAGGCAGTACTGAGACATTGGCTAAATTAAAACCATGTTCAATAAACCAGTGATGAGTATGAGTTGTTAATAAAAACAGTTTGTTCGCTCCGTTTTCTGTCGCTTTCACTTCAATGGCTTTCAGCAACTCACTACCAAGCTCTTGCCCTTGGTATTGAGGGTGAACTGCCAAGCAGGCTAATTCAGCCATATTATCATCATTTAAATATAGAGCCGCGCAGCCGATAATTAGTTGGTCACGTTCAATGACAATAAAGTTGTCAATTTCTAATTCCATTCTTTCACGAGAACGCTTTACCAGTATGCCATCTTGTTCAAGAGGTTCAATTAAGCCGAGGATTCCGCCAACATCTTCAATGGATGCATCACGCAATTGATGGTAGCGATCACTGAATATTAAAGTTCCAGAACCATCACGTGAGAATAGCTCAAGTAACAAGGCACTTGGATTGTCTTGATCCATTAGATGTACACGTTTTACCTTATTGTTTGTATGAGAAACTTGGGTTAGTAACCTTGCTTGTTCATTGTTAGCAGGTCTGCTCATAATTCTGTTAAGCTGAGGAATACTTAATTGTTTAGGTAAATCTTTAAGTTGTTGAGGTGAGCCATAAATCATTAATTTATCGGCTTCAATTGCACTCGCAATCTCACAGGCTTGCTCTAGGGTGTTTAAGTTAAATACTTCACCTGTTAAAGAGTAGGCTATAGGTGTAAGTAAGGCGACTTGTCCAGAGTCTAAACAGTCAGAAATAGATTGGTGACGGATTTTTCTTAGCTTACCGGTATGCTGAAAATCAATACCCTCAATGACGCCCTTAGGTTGAGCAATAACCCAATTACCTGACACTAGAGTAGGTGGATTAGGTTGTTGGCAATTAGCCTGACTAAAGGTTGCTTCCAGCTGGCTACGAAGTAAGCCGATGGTTTGTTGAAATAATGGAATTAATTCTGTTGGAGTAATTCTAAACTGATGGTGCAGTCGCCAATCAATTTTAGCCTCTGAAAAAGCATGGTCAAGTTGAGGCGAAGCCCCCATGACTAAAACAATTTTGAGGCCTAGATTATACAAAAGTCCTACATCTTGAGAGAACTGTGTTACAGAATCTCTGGACAATAAAAACCTTCCAGGTAGATAGATAACACAGGTTTTTCCACGGTGTTGTTCTATGTAACGAGAGGATTGTCTTAATGTATTAATAAAATCTAATTCAGATTGCTGCATGAATGTGCGAAAATAGCTGTAATAATTTACTAAGTATAACAGTACCAAGGGTAAAGTCTAAAGTTGAAATTGACTTAAACCGGCTGAAAGGAGTTTTTAATGCCACAATATCGTTCAAAAACCAGTACACATGGTCGTAATATGGCTGGTGCACGTGCCTTATGGCGTGCGACAGGAATGCAAACCGAAGATTTTGGTAAACCAATTATTGCGGTGGCAAACTCATTTACTCAATTTGTACCAGGCCATGTACATTTAAAAGACATGGGACAGCTAGTTGCTGGTGTGATTGAAGAGTCAGGCGGTGTAGCGAAAGAATTCAACACCATTGCGGTTGATGACGGAATTGCTATGGGGCATGACGGTATGCTTTACTCACTGCCTTCACGTGACTTAATCGCCGACTCAGTTGAATATATGTGTAATGCACACTGTGCTGATGCTTTAGTTTGTATCTCAAACTGTGACAAAATCACCCCAGGTATGATGATGGCTGCCATGCGCCTAAATATTCCGACTATTTTTGTAACCGGTGGGCCTATGGAATCAGGTAAAACCGTTCTTGGTGGTGTGGGCATTAAATTAGATTTAGTTGATGCGATGGTCATGGCTGCTGATGACTCATGTTCTGATAGTGATGTTGATGAAGTAGAAATCTCAGCATGTCCAACTTGTGGTTCATGTTCAGGGATGTTTACGGCGAACTCAATGAATTGTTTAGCTGAGGCTTTAGGTATGGCATTGCCTGGAAACGGTACAACTTTGGCAACGCATGCGGATCGTAAGAACTTGTTTATTGAAGCCGGACGTAGAATTGTCGAAATTACCAAAAGGTATTATGAGCAAGATGACGAGAGAGTTCTTCCTCGTTCAATTGCTACTTATGAAGCTTTTCAAAATGCTATGTCATTAGATGTTGCAATGGGCGGTTCGACAAATACCGTATTGCACCTCCTGGCTATTGCACATGAAGCTCACGTCGAATTCAATATGCAAGATATGGATGAAATTTCCCGTAAAGTGCCTTGTCTGGTCAAAGTAGCACCAAACTCTAAAGAATATCACATGGAAGACGTTCACCGTGCTGGTGGTATTATGCGAATTCTTGGTGAGTTAGAAAGAGGCGGTTTGATTAATACAAATGTTCATACAGTCCATGCTTCGACCATGGGAGCGGCAATAGATCTTTGGGATATTAGTCGTAATGACGATGAAACTATCGAGACATTTTTCAGAGCAGCGCCAGGAAATGTCAGGACAACAGAGGCTTTTAGTCAATCAAAACGCTGGAAAGATGTTGATACCGATGATGAAAATGGCTGTATTCGTTCAGTAGAGCACGCTTATACTCAAGATGGTGGCTTGGCAGTACTTAGAGGTAACATTGCGCTTGATGGCTGTATTGTAAAAACAGCTGGGGTTGATGAATCAATCTTTAAGTTTACTGGTAAGGCAAGAATTTATGAGAGTCAGGATGATTCTGTTGCTGCTATTCTAGCAGGTGAAATTAATCCAGGGGATGTGGTCTTAATCCGTTACGAAGGACCTAAAGGTGGTCCTGGTATGCAAGAGATGCTTTACCCTACAAGTTACCTAAAATCAAAAGGTTTAGGAAAAGAGTGCGCTTTATTAACAGATGGTCGTTTCTCAGGTGGTACATCAGGTCTTTCTATTGGGCATTGTTCTCCAGAAGCGGCAGAAGGTGGAAATATTGGTTTGGTTCAAGAAGGGGATACGATTGAAATCGATATTCCAAATAGAACAATCAACGCTTTAGTGTCTGAAAAAGAGTTTGAAGCTCGTAGAGAAGCTATGGAAGCGAAAGGCGCGGCTCATGCTTGGAAGCCTGAACAACCAAGACAGCGTAGAGTTTCAGCTGCTTTGCGTGCTTATGCAGCAATGACAACAAGTGCAGCGTTTGGTGCTGTACGTAATGTAGAACAGATTGAACGTAAATAAATCTTGGAGATTAATAAATGTTTGCAGATAAACTTACTCAAGCTCAGCGTCAGGTTGTATTTAATCTTGCTGCTAATTTAGCGGCTGCAGATAATGATGTCTCTAAAGAAGAGATTCAGTATTTAGAGCAGTTTAGTTCCGCTTATGGTATTGATTATGATTTGGAAAAAGCGGATATCAGTATCGATGATGAAATTACCCTGCTAGATAGCAAGGTAGCAAGAATCATTACCTTACAAGAGCTCATTAAACTCTCATACAAAGATGGTCACTTTGGTAAAGAAGAGCAAGATAAAGTTTTTTTGATTGCTCAGAAAATGGGTCTGAATGATGCTGAATTAATGATTCGTATCGAAAACTGGGTTCGTCAAGGTTTTGATTGGATGTATGAGGGAGAGCAGATGCTCAATGAGGTTTGACTCTTAGCTTAAGTTCTATCTTTAAAGAAGCCGGCTTAATGTCGGTTTTTTTATGTCTATTAATAGTTCCCTCGTTAAGACGCAGGTTTGTAGATAAGGTTTTGAGATAATGAATAATGGACGTTGTGGTTCTGCAAATGTGTTTCTATAGATATAAAAAAACCCAGCAATGCTGGGTTCTTTTTAAATAACCTAGGAGAGGTTATTCGCGGTAACCAGGACCATTAATTTCTAAGCCATTTGATGTGTAAGCTTCGAAAAACTCTAGGTTGCTGTATTCAGTACCTTGAGCTTTAAATGGTTTAGCACGCATGTTTTTGTTACAACCAACATAACGACGGTGCAATGTGCCTAAAGCTTGCCACTTAGCACGGAAAACCGGGAAGTGGGTAGTGTGACCTAGGTGTGGAGAAAGTAAGTTAGAACGAGCTTTACGTCCTGCATTGTATGTGTGACATTTCGCACAAGACAAACCTAACTGTCCACGAGGTTCAATGTAAAGAGCGCGGCCTGCCTCGTATGCTTTACGAGCGCCTTCGCTGTCAATTTTGACATCGATTTTTTGTCCACGAGCGTTATAAGCTAGAAAAGCACTTACCCGAGCGATAGTACCTTTTTTTAACTTATAAGGTTTAAGACCGGCATCAGTACGACACTTGTTGATTGAAGCTTCAAGTGTAATTACTTTATTAGCCGCATCATCAAAGTACGGGTATTTTGCACGAATCTTAGACACGTCAGAACCAAAACATTTTTCAAAAACTGCTTTGTCTTTGTTCCACGCTGCTTCACCTGCATCGATGGCATCTAAATATGGAGGGAATTCTTCTGCTGCTTCCCATTGAGCAAATTTATCTGCATTATAAATGTATGCGCCGTTAATGTATTCTTCAGGTGCAATTTTTGGATTTTTTGCTTTGAAGTAATCAACGGTTTGTTGGCGATCCATCTCTGGATCAACAGCCAATGCCGTAGTTGACGCGGCACCTACTGTAACACCTAGTGATAAGGCGATTAGTAGTGTTTTTTTCATTCCAATCCTCCGTCCGAGAGCTCTGTATATTTCTAATTATTATATTTTTATAGAGTTTTGGTGCTAACAATATTGTTAGCACCAAGATAAAGCCAAGATAAACTGTTATTTTAGTTTAATTGTACTTGTACCTTTTGCTCCAGTGTTATCTGTAATGCTTACAGATACTTCATCACCAGCATTTGCTTTTACTTTAACAGCCATATATGGGTTGGCAGAAACTGCACCAGACCACTGTGCATCAACTGCAGGTGTTCCGTTTACAGCTACTGTTACCATATCGATATATTTAGCAGGATATGGCTTACCAGTTTTCTTGTTCATACGAGCACCAGACTCCATTGGGTGCTTGATTAGAGCTTTAACTTCAGCTACGCCACCTTTTGACTTACCACGCATTCTAATTTTAATAGACATGTTATTTCCTTTTAATAATTTTTTTCGTTGTAGAAATTAAGTAATTTCAGTGGGGATTAACCACCACAACCACCGATTGTTACTTTAACTTCCTGTTGTGCTTTAAGTAGTTTCCCACCAGCTTTAACAACGGCAATAACATTCATTGTTTGACCCATTTTGATACGTGTAGAAACGTAACCAACTGCGTTAGATGCAAATGTATATTCACATACTAAAGGCATTGGGTTTTTGCTAGCCATAATGGCGATAGTTTCAACACCATCAATGCCTGAAGCATCAACAGTTACAGGTGTTACTGCACCGTTTTCAGCAATTGCAGGTGCTTTAAGTTTGATGTCACCAGAATCAGCTGTGCTGGCAGAACCAAAAACACCAGAAAGGGCATCATCAGTTGTTTTAGCGTTGAAGGCTTTTGCATTCCAGTCAGCTAGAACAGTGCTAGGTGTTAGAAGGCCAGCGTTAACAGCTACCGCTGCTGCGCCAGTTGCTAGTGTACCTTTAAGGAAAGATCTACGTTTCATAAGGATTTAAACTCCCGGTTAAGGTTTAATAAAAATTATAGGGTATAAATGTAATCAACAATTTTGCTGATTTCACTGTCTGATAAGATGCCGTTATGACCAAAACGAGGCATCATGCTGTTAGGTACAGTCTGTGCTTCAGCAGTACCCCATACTTTGTTGTAAAGCTTTTGCTTATCAGGGTAACGAAGTTTCATTGCAATTAATGCAGGGCCAATGTTACCTGGCATAGCGCCTTCGCCAGCCATGTGACATGCTAAACAGTTACCTTTTGATCGGCTGTATGCTAGCTTTTTGCCCTGTTCAATAGTCGATGCTGCTTTTTCAGCCGCCTGAACCGAAGATACAGGTGCTGCTGTTACCGCAGTTGAAATCGCTAAAGCAGTTAACAGTTGCTTCATCTTAGAATTCATCATTCTTCTCCTCCTAAAGTGTCTTTCGACGTTCCCATTATATGTTGGGATTTTTTTATTTTGAACAAAAGAGTTTGCTCTTTGTTGGTTAGCTTACTCAGTTACCTAATAAACGCAAGTTTTTTACCTTTGATTTTCAATAGTAATATTTAATCCGCATTAAATAAAAACTTATGACACTGGGTTTTTAATGTTCTTTTTGTATTTTTTTCAATAAGTTAGTGTTTTCTTGTTTAAAAAGTGTTATTTCTCTTTTAAGACCTGTTGCATTTGGATTAAGCTTCTTTTCCGCTTGTTCGATAAGATATTTGCTTTGTTTTAAGTCTCCAGTTAGCTGTGTTGCTTGAGCTATATTGAAATAATATTCGCTCTCTTTTTTGTCAGTAAGATAGAGTTCTGCAAGCTCTTTATAGACTGGGTATCTGTATTTCAATTTTGTTTTATGCTTATTAAGAAAGTCGATGGCTTGTTGAATGTTTGTTTTTGCCTGTAAATATTTTGCATATCGAACTGCTAAATCTGTGCGAGTTGGGTAGAGCTCTAATTTAAATTTAATGAGTTTCTCTATGCTTTTTTTAGCAGAGTCATATTTTTCCAGTTCTAAATTTGTTGCTGATTCAAGTATCAAGTTGGTAAAAAGCACCGAGCTTTCTGTTAATTTAGCATTGTCCAGCAAACATTTAGGAGTGGTTTGTTTTCTGGACAGGTTGTTTAAAGCAAGTCGATAACAGCTTTCTTCTTTGTTCAAGTCGTTAGCCTCGTTTGAAATGCTCTCAAAGTTTATATTCTTTTTGTGAGCAAGCCTTAACTTAATTAATTTCAGTTGGTTATTGTTTGTTTTGCCTGTGCTGGAAGGATAATTTTGAGCTCTGTTTTCGGCGTCAGCTAATCTATTTTCTGTAACAGGGTGAGTTTTTAAGAACTCTGGAACGTGATGAGCATCGTTTTGACTTGCTTTAGATAAACGTCCAAAAAAATCACCCATTGCATGAGAATTGTATCCTGCTTTATAAAGTAACTCTATTCCTAAGTGGTCGGCTTCTGATTCATGCTGCCTTGAGTTTTTTAGTTGCTCTTGTAGGTTGTAGCCCATTCCTCCCATCAAAGCTGCCATTCCTGCATTTGGGTCTTGCATGCCAATGAGTATTGCGGCTATTACAGAAGCAATGCTACCTATATTGGCTTGATTGGTTGAGTATTCATACCTTCTAGATAGATGGTTCTGAGTGACGTGCGATATTTCATGTGCAATTACTGCAGCTAACTCATCTTCAGATTGTACGGCTTTTATCAGGCCTGTGTGTATACCTATTACACCATCTGGTCCTGCGAAGGCATTAATACTAGAGTCATCAATAATATAAAAGGAAAAATTTCGGTTGCTACCAACAAAGCTGGCAAGTTTATGACCAAGATTTTGTATATAGTTACTTGTTTCTAGGTCTGTATATAGGTTGTATTGTGTGTATAGTACATTGGTAAATGCGCGTCCTAAATTTTCTTCAGTAATCGTATCGTATTCAACAAGGTCTGGAGAGCCTAAGTCTGGTAATGAGTTTGCATGACCAGAAAGCGGGAATAAAGAAAAAAATAGAGCAAATAGCAATCTATTTAACAGGGTTTTCTTTCGTTTGCATTTGATGTGCATCATGTCGAATACGGTCTTTTTAGTTATATTAGGTAAGCGTTATTCGTTATTATATGAATTAAATTGAATAAATAGGGTGTTTGTTATGCAGTTAGATTTAACTAACTTGGCTTGCCCAATGCCAATTATAAAGCTTAAGAAGTTTTTGGCAGAACAAGTTGGTCAGACTGTTAGTGTTGAGGTGTTGTTAACAGATAAAGGCGGTTTGAAAGATATTCCGGCTTTCTGTAAACAAAAAGGCTTAAATTGCCAACTACTGAAGAATGAGCCTGTGATTGTTTTTAGAGTTGAATCAATTAAATCATAAGGTTTAGATAAAAAGTAATAGAAATTTTCGAGTAATGAAGATGATTGAAGAAATAGGTAAATTGAGTGTTATTCACAGTAAAGGAACTTTAGATTGGGCTTACCCAACTTTTATTCTTGCAAGTACGGCTGCAGCAATGGATAAAGAAGTTGAATTGTTTTTTACTTTTTATGGCATGAAAGCTGCACTAAATACTACTGATGATCTTAAGGTTTCGCCACTTGGTAATCCTGGAATGGTTTTGCATAGCCCTGTTGGCCCTGATTGGTTTAAGCGTGTTGATTTAAATCATGTATTACCTGGGTTGATTTGGACACTACCAGGTATGAGTCAATTGGCGACTTGGGGTTTTAAAAAAACAATGTTACAACAAGGGCAGGTTCCGCTTGATGAGCTGCGTGAGTTATGTCTTGAGCTCGGAGTTAGTATGACAGTATGTCAAATGAGTATGGAAATCATGGCTTACCAAGAATCTGATTTTATTCAAGGGGTCGAGTTTGCGGGAGCGGCAACTTATTTTTCTAAAACCCCAGTTGAACAAAGTTTATATATATAGTGTTCTCAAAATATCTAATTATGAAATGAGTTTAATGAAACTAAAACTTTATTCTAACAATACGATTAATTGTTAAAATAAGTCAGCCTAAATTTTAAAGTACGGCTTCTTTGGGCAGTTTACTGTTTATCGCTTGTATTATAAAAACAATGAAAATTAAATTGAGAATAGAAATATGAAGCCTTTTGACAGAGGAATTTACCTGTTACCAAACTTAATGACGACCGCAGCATTATTTGCTGGTTTTTATGCTGTGATTGCCGGTATTCAAGGGAATTTTGAGCAGGGTGCAATTGCCATTTTTATTGCTATGGTTTTTGACGGTTTAGATGGGCGAATCGCACGTATGACTAACTCTTGTAGTGCCTTTGGTGCTGAGTATGATAGTTTGGCTGACATGATATCGTTTGGTTTAGCACCGGCCATTTTGATTTTTCAGTGGGCATTGATGGATTTTGGCAAGCTAGGTTGGTTAATTGCATTTATTTATACCGTTGCAGCAGCGCTTCGTTTGGCTCGTTTTAACACGCAAGTAGGAACAGCGGACAAGCGTTACTTTCAAGGCTTGCCAAGTCCAGCAGCTGCGGCACTGCTAGCAGGTCTGGTTTGGGTGGTGGAAAGTAATCAAATTGAATTGGCGATTACGCCTGTTGTCGCCTTAGTGTTAACGCTTTTTGCTGGTGTCATGATGGTAAGCAACACCCGCTTTAGTTCATTTAAAGAGTTAAACCTGAAAGATAAGGTGCCATTTGTTACTTTATTAGTGGTTGTTTTGGTGTTTGTTGTTATCACAATTAAACCCGCAATGATTCTGTTTTTAATTTTCTTAAGCTATGCAGTTTCTGGCCCTGTAATAACGTTATTGACGCTTAAAAAAACCAGAGCTTTGAGAAAATCGCAAAAGACAGATGATGAATCAGGTGAAAATATTAAAACACCTGCTGATTCAGAGCAGAAAGATTTAATAAATGAAGAATCTTCGGTTGACACAAATGTTTCTAAACAAGAAGACAAATCTGAGAAAAAAGAATAAGAAGTATTGAGTGCTCTGTTAATTTACTTATACAAATTCTATAAATTAAAACAAACATACCTATAAGACTTAAAAGAGAAAAACATGAAAGACCATTTAGTTATCTTTGATACAACACTTCGAGATGGTGAGCAAAGTCCAGGCGCATCTATGACAAAAGAAGAAAAGGTTCGTATTGCAAAGCAATTAGAGAAGCTTCAGGTAGATGTCATTGAAGCAGGCTTCCCGGCTGCAAGTGAAGGGGATTTTGAATCTGTTCATGCGGTAGCCTCAGTTATTAAAGATAGTACAATTTGTGGTCTAGCTAGAGCGGTAGAAAATGATATTGTCAAAGCCGGTGAAGCGATTAAACCTGCCAATTCAGGTCGAATTCATACCTTTATTGCGACTTCTCCAATACATATGGAAAAGAAATTACGTATGTCGCCTGATGAGGTTGTTGAAAGAGCCGTTTGGGCTGTTAAAAAAGCACGTAACTATACCGATAATGTTGAGTTTTCACCTGAGGACGCAGGGCGTTCTGAACCCGATTTTTTATGTCGCGTGATTGAAGCTGTTATTGATGCAGGAGCGACCACAATAAATATCCCTGATACAGTGGGTTATAACGTACCACATCAGTTTGGTCGTTTGTTTAAAGAGCTTCTTGAACGTATACCAAATTCAGATAAGGCGATTTTTTCGGCACATTGTCATAATGATTTAGGGCTTGCGGCTGCAAACTCCTTAGCGGCAGTAAGAAACGGTGCGCGCCAGATTGAGTGTACGATTAATGGCCTAGGTGAAAGAGCGGGAAATACAGCTCTTGAAGAAGTTGTGATGGCGGTTAAAACACGACAAGATATTTTTGATGTTGATACTCAAATCAATACCAAGGAAATCTTAGCGGCTTCCCGTTTAGTTTCGAATATTACCGGTTTTCCAGTGCAACCTAACAAGGCAATTGTGGGTGCAAATGCGTTTTCTCATGAGTCTGGTATTCACCAAGATGGTGTTTTAAAACACCGCGAAACCTATGAAATCATGCGTGCAGAAGATGTGGGCTGGAGCACCAATAAAATGGTAATGGGTAAACATTCAGGACGTAATGCGTTTAAAACTCGCCTAGAAGAATTAGGTATGGAGTTTGAAACAGAGCAAGAATTGAATGAAGCGTTTATTCGCTTTAAAGAGTTGGCTGACCGCAAGCACGAAATTTATGA
Organism: Thiomicrospira sp.; assembly: GCA_030826915.1. Lineage (GTDB taxonomy): Bacteria > Pseudomonadota > Gammaproteobacteria > Thiomicrospirales > Thiomicrospiraceae > Thiomicrorhabdus. The sequence goes on along the minus strand of JAUUDE010000083.1, from coordinate 12,487 downwards.
TGAGGACCTACAGTCTTTGGTGACGGATAACAATATTCAACGTGTAGAGAATGAGTCATTCCGTTTGGTGTCTATGAAGGTTTCTACTGAAACTGGAGAAAGCCCTAAAGCCGAAGTTACATTGTGGATGAACGGTGAAGAGGCTAGCGCTTTATCAACAGGCAGTGGAGTAGTTGATGCTACCTTTAAAGCAATTGAGTCTTTGGTTGAATCAGGTTCTGCGTTGCAGTTGTATACGGTAAGTAACGTAACAAACGGCACGGATTCTTTGGGAGAAACATCTGTTCGATTAGAAAAAGGCGGGCGTATTGTTAATGGTCAAGGTTCGGATACAGATATTGTAACCGCCTCAGCTAAAGCCTATATAAATGCTTTAAATAAATTGCAGGACGATTCCGATAAAGCACACCCTCAGGCGCCTGTTTAAACTTGAAAGAATCAAATTAAATGCCTAAAACAGTCTTTTCATCCGCATTGTTTGAGCAAATTGGCGGCTCTAGTTGGGTAACCAGGCGTGGTTACTTTTCTGAGCAGTCTGTTGCTCAAAAATCTATAGAAGATTCAGCTTTACAGCAATCACCTCAAGATGCACATGTAGACATTGATAATGATGCAGATAATATCAGACAAGATGCTTTAATTAATGAGAATGCTCTTGTCGAAAGCCATGAAAATTACGCTGAAGAGGAATCTGCACAATCAAGTATGCAGTTTGAGCAGCCTGACTTAAAATCGTTAACGCATATTGAAAATGCCGTCGTATTGATTGGTGCAGGTTTAGAAAATATTTGGCAAGATGAAGAAAATTTAGCTTGGCAGCTTTGGCAAAACATTATGAAAGCATTTGCTTGGGATGAATCTCAAGTAGTGTTTTTTGACACCGAATTACTGGTGACTGAAGAGGCCATCTTTGCAACGATGGAAGAGGTGATTGATTTAGGTGTTGAGTGGGTGTTAACAATGGATGATGTGCATGAACTTTCAGAACAACTTGCAGAGGGTGTGCATGTAGTGTCTGTTCCAGAGTTTGAATCTATGTTGTCTGACCCATATTCAAAGCAGAGTTTCTATCACTCTGTCATTTCGCTAGGTATGCCTTCCTAGCTTTTCTTTCTTGAGTTAATGCCTTTTAGCCCTATGTCTGAAATTACTAAGCTAAGTTATTTGCGTTTGATGGACGAGTCTGATCTAGAAGAGGTTTATGGTATTGAGCAGAAATCTTACGACTACCCTTGGAGTATGAATGGCTTTGTTAAAAGTTTAGATCAAGGTTTAAACTATGTGTTCTGCAATGCTGAAGGTCAAATCCTAGGTTATTGCTGTATTCTGCCGGTATTGGATGAGGCAACCATATTAAATGTCTGTGTAGCACCTAAATATCAACACAATGGAATTGCAAAAGCTGGGTTGTTAAAGGTTTTGGATAACCTGCGTAGCAGTGACTATAAGATTGTATTTTTGGAGGTTAGGGAGTCTAATCTAGCGGCACAGGGTTTATATAAAAAACTGGGCTTTAATGAAGATGGGATTCGTAAAGGTTATTACCGTTCACAGGCCTGGGATGATAAGTTGCAGATGCTTGTTGATGAAAAAGAAGATGCTGTTTTAATGTCTTACAGCTTTACTTAGGTAAAAGCGGTTATTTAGAGGATTATTGCAAGGTGTTATTAAGCTAACTCTTGGTTAAATCAAAATAACACCGTAACGCAAAATAGGTTTAAGGTTATCTTCTTAGTTCGCTAGGAACTGTTTTACCAATGGTTTGAGCCATCTCTTTATAGAGTTTTGGGTTTGCAGCAATAATGTTTCCGCTCTCCAAGAAGTTTTCGCCACCAGTAAAGTCGGTTGATAAACCACCCGCTTCCTTGACAATTAAGGCGCCAGCCGCAATATCCCAAGGCTTAAGGTTAAACTCCCAATAACCATCAACACGGCCACAAGCGACATAAGCTAAGTCGAGTGCGGCAGAACCTGCACGGCGAATACCTGCTGTATTTATCATAAAGGCTTTTAAGCTATCCATATAGGCATCTAGGTAGCTAAAATCATGGTATGGAAACCCTGTGGCTAATAATGAATTATCCAACGTTTTTTGTTCGCTAACACGCAGGCGACGGTTGTTTAAAAAGGCACCGCTACCACGAGTTGCAGTAAACATTTCATCCCTTACAGGGTCAAAAATTGCAGCATGCTGAAGTTTGCCTTTTACCTCGATCGCAATGGAAACACAGAATTGTGGAAATTGGTGTAGGAAATTGGTTGTACCATCTAGTGGGTCTATAATCCAACGTACTTCTGATTTTGTTTTTTTAGATTGTTGAGCACCGCTTTCTTCTGCAAAGATATCATGCTCAGGATAATATTTTTTGATGGTCTCAATAATGGTGTTTTCGGCTTCCTTGTCAACTTCACTTACGTAGTCATTTTTGCCTTTGTGTTCAATGTTTAATTGATCAATTCTATCTAAGTGGTGAAGAATGTTGCCGCCAGCTGCTCGAGCAGCTTGAGTTGCGATATTTAGTAGTGGATGCATGAGATCACCTTTGGTTTTTCATTGCGAGTTGTTTATATTGTTAACGAACAGGTAGAATGTCTGTCTTACAGCAGAAATTAATAAAAAAGATTATAACGGAAAAGTGAAATGATTGAAGATTACCGTCTTAACCCAGGCCTAGCAAATATAAGAATTGTGTTAATTGAGACATCGCATCCAGGTAATATAGGCGGTATTGCGAGAGCAATGAAAAATATGGGGTTAAGCCAATTAGTATTGGTTAAGCCAAAAGAGTTTCCAAGTGCAATCGCTTCTGCAAGGGCTTCGAGCGCTGCAGATGTACTAAATGATGCTAAAGTGGTTGATACAATAGACGAAGCCATAGCAGGTACAAAATTGGTTGTAGGAGCGAGTGCTCGACTTAGAAAAGTGGCTTGGCCGCAACTTGATGTACGTGAAACAGCAAAGTTAACATTAGAAACAGTTGCAGACGGTGAAGTAGCCTTAGTTTTTGGACGTGAAGACTCAGGTTTAAGTAATGCAGAAATGGATAAATGCCACTATCTGGCTCATATTCCTAGCAATCCAAATTACAGTTCACTTAATATTGGAGCGGCAGTTCAAGTTTTTGCCTATGAGTGCTTAATGGCAACAAAAATTGAGTCGGTGCATTCCAAGGGTTACCAAAGCGAGTTAGCCACCACAGAACAGTTAGAAGGGTTTTATGACCACTTGTACCAGGCCTTGCAGGATATTGAGTTTTTAGATCCTAATAAAAATGCACGATTTATGCGTAGAATGCGAAGAATGTTTAACCGTACTCAATTAGATATCAAAGAGGTGGATATTCTTAGAGGGATTTTGACTGCGGCTCAAAGGCAGGCCTTTAAAAATAAAAGCAAGATCAATACATTAGTTGAAGGCTCAGGAGAATAAAAGGTGTTTTCAAAGTTAAAATCGGATATTCGTTGTGTATTTGACCGAGATCCAGCAGCAAGGAATACATTTGAAGTTTTAACGACTTACCCAGGTTTGCATGCAATATTGTGGTACCGATTATCCCATTGGCTTTGGAATTTAGGTCTAAAGTGGCTAGCTCGTTTTCTTTCTGGTGTCGCTCGTTGGTTAACGGGTGTTGAAATTCATCCAGCAGCAAAAATTGGAGAACGTTTTTTTATTGATCACGGTATGGGCGTGGTTATTGGAGAAACGGCTGAGATTGGTGATGACTGTACTTTATATCATGGTGTGACTCTAGGTGGAACTTCATGGCAAAAGGGAAAACGTCATCCAACCCTAGAAGATGGTGTGGTAGTTGGTGCTGGCGCCAAGGTACTAGGGCCAATCACTATTGAAAGTAATGCGCGTATTGGCTCTAATGCGGTTGTATTAAAACCGGTTTCAGAAGGTCAGACAGTTGTGGGTATTCCTGGGCGTGTTGTTAATAAAAAGACCGATGATGTTAAGCAACGTAGAGCTAAAATGGCTGAAAAGATTGGTTTTGATGCATACGGCATGAGTCAAGAGATGACCGATCCAGTGGAAAAAGCTATTTACAGCTTGCTAGACCATATTCAGGTGCAGGATGAAAAATTAGAAAAATTAGCTAAATCACTTGCTGATGTAGGGGGTGAGTCTATTGATATGAAGCTGCCTAAGCTAGATGATGTGGTTTTAGAGCCAAGTGATCCTGAGCAGGTGGCACATTTAAAGAAGAATTTAGATGACAACTAAGCGCAAGTCGTAGATGTTTAAAGCTATGTCTGTTTATTGAATGTATTAGTAAGAAATCCTTTTAGGAGATAAATAAAAACTTAAAATTGCGCAAAATTTAAGTTAAAACCAGCTAATTTCGTTATAAAGATTTTAAAGGCTGGTTTTTAGATGCATAATTTGGCATTTATCATAGAAATTTATTTGTATTAATTTTTTACTTCGGTTGTCCATAGGGTTCACTATAAAGAATAATACTTGAGTTATTTACTTGGTCATTATAAGATTCCATTTAATAAATGGAAACGGAATTATAGTTTTATGAAGTTAACCTCTAAAGGGAGATATGCTGTTACAGCAATGATTGATATAGCTCTCAATCAAGGTAAAGGGGCGATTACGCTCTCTTTGATTTCTGAGCGTCAAGGTATTTCTTTGTCGTATTTAGAGCAGCTGTTTGCTAAACTAAAGAAATCCGGATTGGTTTCTAGTGCACGTGGTCCAGGTGGAGGATATCGATTGAGTCGTTCAGCAGAAGAGATTTCTATTAGCGAAATCATACGAGCTGTTGATGAGTCTGTGGATGCTCGTAAGTGTGCAGGTAAGGAGAATTGCCATGGTGGAGATGAGTGCTTGTCTCACGAGTTATGGAGCGAATTAAGCTCTACAATTGACTCTTTTCTAAAAAGTATTACACTGCAGTGTGTGGTAGACAAAAAACAAACAAAACTAAAAGAGGTTTCTTTCGCTTGAAGTTTTGTACATAAGCAGAGACTAGATTGTTTTCGCTAATTGTTTGAAGAATAACTGAAATAGGAAAAAATATGGCTGTAACGCTTACGGAATCGGCATCAAATCGTGTAAAAACCATGATTGAAAAACGTGGTCAAGGTATTGGGTTGCGAGTAGCAACCAAGGTGAGCGGTTGTGCTGGGTTTTCTTATGTTGTTGATTATGCAGATGAAGTAAAAGATGGCGACCAAATATTTGAGAGCTTTGGGACTAAGGTGGTTGTTGATTCAAAAAGTCTTGAGAATATTGACGGTATGGAAATAGATTATGTTCAAGAAAGCTTGTTAAACGAAGGCTTTGATTTTAAAAATCCTAAAGTTAAAGACAGTTGTGGTTGTGGAGAGTCTTTTACGGTATAAACTTCTTAATAGTTCTAGTAATTAAAACAGCCCCGGCATTTGTCCGGGGTTTTGTTTTTCTGCAGTTTTGTCTAATAGTTGTTAAAATATCCGCACTAAAAATTAAAGGACTTCTAACATGGAAAGAACTTTCTCAATAATTAAGCCGGATGCGGTCGCTAGAAACCTAATTGGGCAAATTACACAACGTTTTGAAGATAATGGTTTGTCAATTGTTGCATCAAAAATGAAGCGTCTCACAACTGAAGAAGCCGAAGGATTTTATGCGGAGCATAAAGGGCGTGAGTTCTATGAGCCATTAGTCAAATATATGACGTCAGGGGCAATTATCGTTCAAGTGTTAGAAGGTGAAAATGCGATTGCAAAAAATCGCAAAATTATGGGTGCTACTGACCCTGCAAAAGCGGATAAAGGTACCATTCGTGCAGATTTTGCTCTTTCAGTACGTGAAAACTCAGCGCATGGTTCAGATTCGCCTGAAAGTGCAGCAAGAGAAATTAACTACTTTTTCTCAGAAGATGAAATTTGCGCTAGAAGTTAATGGCTGAAAACAAACTAATGAATCAAAACGAACAAAAAACAGAACTGCAAACAACTGAAAAAGTTGATTTACTTGGTATGGATCGCCACGCAATGGAAGCCTATTTTAGCTCTATTGGTGAAAAACCATTTAGAGCAGGCCAGGTGATGAAGTGGATCCACCAATTTGGTGTCAGTGACTTTGTTGAGATGACCAATTTGAGTAAAGCTTTAAGAGAAAAGCTTGTGAAAGTGGCTCAGGTACGTACGCCTAAAATTGTTGCAGAACAGGTTTCTGAAGATGGGACCATCAAATGGTTGTTGGAAGTGGATAACCATAACTCTGTAGAAGCGGTATTCATTCCAGAGAAGAATCGGGGTACCTTGTGCATTTCTTCACAGGTTGGCTGTGCATTAGAGTGTAGTTTTTGTTCAACGGGTCAGCAGGGCTTTAATCGTAACCTAGAAAACTGGGAAATTATTGCTCAGATGTGGGTGGCAAATAAGGCTTTAGGTTGTAAGCCAAAAGAAGAACGCCGTATTTCAAACGTTGTGTTTATGGGGATGGGAGAACCGCTCTTAAATGTAACGCACACCTTTCCTGCGGCTAGAATTCTTATGGATGATTTTGCCTATGGTCTTTCTAAAAGACGAGTCACAATTAGTACAGCTGGAGTTGTTCCTGCAATTGATAAAATCAAAAATGAAGTGGATGTTAGTTTAGCAATCTCGTTGCATGCACCAAATAATGTATTAAGAAATGTATTGGTTCCAATCAATGAAAAATATCCTCTTGAAGAACTGATGCCGAGTTTGCATCGTTATGTTGAAGGTGGACATAGTAAGAAACATGTCACAGTTGAATACGTCATGTTGGATAAAATTAATGACCGTACAGAACACGCAGAACAGCTTGTTACATTGTTAGCTGATTTACCTTGTAAGGTGAATTTAATTCCATTTAACCCATTTCCGAACACAGAATATCAACGCTCTTCTAATAACGCGATTCATCGTTTTAGAGCGATTTTGGAAGAAGGCAGGTTAAATGTAACAGTGCGAAAAACTCGTGGTGATGATATTGATGCAGCTTGTGGCCAGCTAGCAGGAAAAGTTTCTGATAGAACTAAACGTACTTTGCATAGAGTTGAATTTGCTGGCAAATCTCTTAACTAGGTTGGCAAGTCTTGTTAAATAGGAAATTAGATGACTGACGAATCACAAGATGTAAAACCAGATTTATCAAAGTTATTAATAGCGGCACGAGAGTCAAAAGGTTATTCTCAGCAAGATGTTGCTGACAAATTAATGTTGTCGTTAGAACAGATTGTTAAAATTGAAGAAAAATGTGCCTCAGAAGAGGTGCTGACCACTTTTGAAAGGGGGTATCTTCGTAACTACGCAACTTTAATTGAGCTCGATTTATCTGGTTTTGACGCTCTCTTGCCGGAGAATGAGAGTGTAGAGGCTAAGGTTGAGTTGGTTCAGCGTTTTCACTATGAGACAAGTAAGCCTTTTATGAGTCGTGGTTGGGTAAAAACCTTGATTTATATTTTGCTAGTAGGCCTGCTAGCTTGGTTAATTTATACCTTTGGTTTTAATGTTTATGAAAATGACTTTTCACAAACAATGAAATCAGTCCCTGAATTAACTCTGCCAGCACCCACTCCATAAGACTCATTGAATAACAAAATATTTAAGAATGTTACATTGGATTTCCATTTTGTAACAAAGATAAAACATAAAAGAGAATAAGAAAAATATGGCAAAACAAATTTCAGCCATCAGAGGCATGAATGATATTTACGGTGATGATGCCGTAGCCTTTGATTATTTAATTGGTACTGCTGAAAAAACCTTAAAGCAGTACGGTTATAATTCAATTCGTTTGCCTATCGTTGAAAAAACTGAACTATTTGCTCGCTCCATTGGTGAAGTGACGGATATCGTAGAAAAAGAGATGTACACTTTTGAGGATCGTAATGGAGATAGTTTAACCTTACGACCTGAAGGTACGGCTGGGTGCGTGCGTGCCATAGTGCAAAATGGATTGGCACATAACCAAATCCAAAAGCTCTATTACACAGGCCCAATGTTTCGTTATGAGCGCCCACAAAGAGGGCGTTATCGTCAATTTCATCAGTTTGGTGTTGAGGCTTTTGGGCTTGCTACTCCTGATATTGATGCAGAGTTAATTATATTGACAGCTCGTTTATGGGAGCTGTTAGGCTTGGATAATCTTGAATTACAGATTAATTCTTTAGGTAGCCAAGAAGCCCGTATCGCATACCGTGAAAAGTTAGTGGTTTATTTATCTGAGCATAAAAGCAAGCTAGATGAAGACAGTTTAAGACGTTTAGAGAGTAATCCATTGCGAATTTTGGATACCAAAAATCCAGAAATGAAAGACGTGGTTGAAGGCGCGCCAAAATTAATTGACCATTTAGATGAAGAATCAAAACAACATTTTGATGTGGTCAAGTCTCACTTAGACGATATTGGCATTCCCTATGTGATTAATCCTAATTTAGTTCGTGGTTTAGATTACTATAATCGCACTGTTTTTGAATGGGTTACCACAGAACTCGGTGCTCAAGGAACTGTTTGTGCGGGTGGACGTTATGATGGCCTAGTAGAACAAATTGGTGGAAAGTCCGTTCCTGCGGTAGGTTTTGCTATGGGGGTTGAACGCTTAGTTGCTCTGTTAATGGACAAACAAAAGGTCCCAGAGTACGCACAAACAGATGTGTATATAGTGACTGTTGGCAATAATGTTTCTCGACCTGGAATGGTGATTTCAGAAATGGTTCGAGATGCCTTTCCTGAGCTAAATGTACAAATGAACTGCGGTGGCGGTAGCTTTAAAAGTCAATTCAAAAAAGCGGATAAGTCAGGTGCTAAATATGCCATTGTCATGGGTGAGCAAGAGGTCGAATCTAAATTAGTTGCAATTAAGCCCCTTCGTGTAGAGGGTGAACAACTCACCGTTGAATGGGATGCTTTGACTGGACATTTAGAGACGATTTTCAAGTCATAATTTCTTTTTAGAATTTATGAAATAATTTTAACAAAACTAAATCATAAGTTTACAAGCTAAATTTAAAAATAAACGAAAACTGAAAAGGGTTTATAACAGATGAGTCGCTACGAAACAGAAGAAGAACAGATCGAAGCATTTAAAAGTTGGTGGAAAAAAAATGGTACCCAATTACTGTCGGCCATATTGGTGGTTGTTTTGGTCTTTTCTGGATGGCGTTATTGGACAAATACCAAATATGTTGAATCAGTGAATGCCTCGTCGACTTATGAATTGTTACAAGCGAGTTATATTCAAGGAAATTTTGGTGAAGTTTCTCGTGAAGCTTTGAAATTAATTCAAGAACAGCCACAGAGCCCTTATGCTGCAGGTACCGCTTTGATATATGCGACTTACAGTTATGAAAAGGGTGATGTCGATGAAGCAATTAATCATCTAAACTGGGTAGCTGATAATACCGCAGATACAGCATTAAAGCTAACGGCTTATGTACGGTTAGCACGTATTTATTCTGATGAAAAAAACTTTGCTGATGCAAAAAAACAGTTAGAAAAGTTAAATGCAATGAATTTAAAAGGGGCTGAAAAAGCAACCATGGATTATGTGTCAGGGATGATTGCTATTCAGCAACAAGATAAAGACAAAGCTTTTACCGCTTTTAGCGCTGTTGTGAATAATCCTGAAACTGAAAAGAACCTACTTGGTCTGGCGCAAATTCAGCTAGATGATTTGGCTAAGTAATCAATACAATTAAGTTGGAATCTAGAATGAAAAAATGTTTAACTCTTGGCTTTGTTATCGCTTCAGGGCTAGGGCTTTTAGCAGGCTGTTCAACACCCCAACCTATTGTTGAGCCTTACATGGCTCCAATGGAATCGGATTACTCTTTGCATAAAAATTGGCAAGTTAAACTAGAAAGCATGCCAAATAGAGACTCAGAAGGGTTATTTTTTGCTGAGGACGGCAAGCACATATATGCTGCAACGGAAACAGGGCATTTAGTCTCATTAAAAAAACGTAATGAATCACGCTGGAGTGATCAAGTTCAGTGGCAGGTAAAATTTGATTCAGCGATTGTTTCTGGTCCAACCTTAAACGCAGGACGACTGCTTGTCGGAACGTCAAAAGGGAGTCTTGTTGCAGTTTTAGCTGAAACGGGTGAGTACTTGTGGCAAACCCAGCTTTCTAGTGAAGTAATAAGTCGAGCAACCATTGCTGACCAAAAAATCTTCACCAGAACTGTTGATGGGAAGTTGTATGCCCTAAATGCTAAAACAGGTAAGGTTTTATGGCAAGTTGATCACCAAATGCCAACTCTTTCCTTACGTGGTGCTCCAGCAGTTTTATATTATGAAGGAAAACTGTTTGTTGGTTGGGAGTCAGGCATGGTTCAGGCTTTTTCTGCTAAGTCAGGTTCCTTGTTGTGGGAAACTCGTGTTGCTGTGCCAAGTGGCAGAACAGATTTGGAACGTATAGTAGACGTACAAGCAAACTTACTGATTAAGGATGACCGTCTATTTGTATTAGGATTTCATGGCAAACTTGCTTCAATTAACCCGGAAAATGGTAATTTCTACTTTGTAAAAGAAGTGTCTGGTTATAGAGATTTTATCGCTGACGATCGCGCGTTATACGTTGTTGATGAAAATGATATTTTGTACGGTTTTAATATAACAACTGGGGCGACACTCTGGAAACAGAATGCGTTTAAGGGACGTTTAGTTGGCGATTTATCAATGTCGAATGATGAAATTTTAGCCGTTGACGGTTGGGGATACCTCCACTGGATAAACAAAGTTCAGGGAATAGAGATTGCCCGAGCCAAACACAGCAATGAATATGGTGATGGAAACAGAATTTTAAGAGTATATTCAGAGGGTAAAACCACCTATTTATTAGATGATGAAGGTGTCATTACAAGTTACAACGTAACACCTTCTAATTTAAAATTGTTCAAAGAGCAATACAATGAAACGAAAGTTTCAGTTGAAAGTTCGAATGAAAACCCTAAAAAACCAAATAATACAGACGATGAAAGCTCTAAAAAAGATGATTCATGGTGGAAATTCAAACTGTCAGATTTCTGGCCGTTTTAGGTAAATAAAAAATGAGTAAACCCGTAATCGCTTTAGTAGGGCGGCCAAATGTTGGTAAATCCACCCTTTTTAACCGCCTGACTCGTTCAAGAGATGCCATAGTGGCGGATTATCCTGGCTTAACTAGAGATAGGCAATATGGGACAGGTCGCCTAGGAAAGTCGCCTTATATTGTGGTTGATACAGGTGGTTTGAGTGGTGAAATAGAGGGTGTTGACCCTCTCATGGCAGATCAAGTTCGCGCCGCTTTAGAAGAAGCGGATGCTGTTCTGTTCTTAGTGGATGGACGTCAGGGTATTGTTCCTGCAGATGAAGTGATTGCAAATTACATTCGCCAATTTGATAAACCTGTTTATGTATTAGTTAATAAGGCAGAAGGGCGTGATGAAGTTGCTGCAACTTCGGATTTCTTCCAACTTGGTTTAGGGCAGCCACTCGCCATTTCTTCGGCACACGGAGATAACGTAGCTGCAACTATTGACCATGTGCTTGGGGAACTTCCTGCTACCGAAGGTGAAGATGAGTTTGATTTAGATGATCACCCCGGTGTTAGAGTTGCAGTGATTGGACGCCCGAATGTGGGTAAATCAACCTTAATTAACCGCATGATTGGTGAAGATCGAGTTGTTGCATTTGATATGCCAGGAACAACCCGCGATAGTATTTTTGTACCTTTTGAACGTGATGGTAAACCCTATACTCTTATTGATACAGCTGGTGTTCGGCGCCGTAAGAATATCAAAGAAAAAATCGAAAAGTTCAGTATTATCAAAGCAATGGAAGCCATGTCTGACTCGCATGTGGTGATTTTGCTGATTGATGGTTCCGAAGGTTTAACTGACCAGGATTTAACGTTGCTTGGTTTAGCGATTGAATCTGGTCGTGGTTTAGTAATTGCAGTTAATAAATGGGATAACTTGAGTACACACCAAAAAGAGTGGGTGAAAAATGAGTTAAGTTTCCGTATTCAATTTGCAGATTATGCAAAACAACATCTGATTTCTGCATTGCATGGTACTGGTGTTGGCGATCTCTTTAAAACTATTGACGCTGTTCATTTAGCGGCTTTTAAACGCGTTTCTACTTCAGACTTGAACCGTGTTTTAGAACAAGCGGTATTGGATCATCAGCCTCCATTAATAGCAGGGCGTCGTGTTAAATTACGTTATGCACACTTAGGTGGTTTAAACCCACCTCGAGTCATAGTGCATGGTACTCAGGTTGATAAGCTACCTGCGGCTTACACCAAATACTTAGTTAATGTATTCCGTAAAGCTTTTAAGTGGGTAGGGACGCCTGTTACGGTTGAATATAAAGTGACAACCAATCCATTTGAAGGACGAAAAAGTAAGCCAAGTTCTAAATTAAATGGGCGTAAAGAAAAATCTGAAATGAAAGCGAAGCTGAAGAAAAAGAAAAAGCCTCAAAAACGCAGGTAAAATTTTTAACACTTCATATTAAGTTAATGGTTCAGGCT
>JAUUDE010000001.1 GCA_030826915.1 Thiomicrospira sp. | reverse complement strand
CGATCACAACTTCAGGTTAATGAAGCGCAATTGATTAATGCTAAATTGTTTGCAGACCCACAATTGTCAACGAATTTTGACAAACCAGGGTCTAACACGCCTGGACTAGTAACCGCATGGGGGGTAGGGCTTAGCTATGATGTTATGTCACTAATTACCCATGATTCTCAAGTAAATAGTGTTGAATATCAGGTTCAACAAGCTAAGCTTGATATGCAATGGCAAGAATGGCAAGTTGTACAGCAAGCTAGAATGTTATTCCTTAAAAGCCAGTCTGAGCAGCAACAGTTAAATTTACTTGCATCAAGTTTACAACTTTACCAAGAACGTTTTCAGCGATCAGAAGCTGCTATGAATCAGGGTAATGTGACCTTGGATACCGTAAGTACCGATTTAACCAGCTTAGTAGACTTAACAAGCCAAGTAAATCAGCTATCTCAAACACATCGTGAAACTCAACAAGCATTGTCTGAATTAATGGGATTAGACTCTAGAGTCGTTGTTAATTTAAAAACGATGGATGTTCCAAAAGAGCTTAATCTGCAACAAATTAATACCGCTCTTAACAAAATATCAGAAAAAAGGCCAGATTTATTAGCACTTGAAAAGGGTTATAAATCACAGGAAATGAGAGTTTATCAAGCGGTTTTAAGTCAGTTTCCATCTATTAGTATTGGCTTTAATCATGCCAGTGATACTGGAGGTGTTGTGACCAATGGACTAAACGTGAGTCTAAATCTTCCTATATTTAATGGTAATAAAGGTGTGATTGCACAAGAACGAGCAACGAGAGAACAGCTAAGATTGGAATACAATAATCGTGTAAATCAGTCAGCTAACCAGGTAAATAATCTCATAGAAAAGCGCCATGCTCTTAATGAACAACTGGATAGTTTGAATCTCTATTTGCCAGTTTTAAAAACAATGGTTGAACAAGCAAAGCCCGCATATAACAGAGGCGACTTAAATGCTTTAGTTTATATCAGTCTAGAAAATGGCTGGATACAGAAGCAATTAGAAAGGCTTAATGTTTTACAGCAAATCTCGCTTAATGAAATTGCATTAGAAACTTTATTGGCGATACCTTTTGGCAATGCACCTGGAGTACAAAAATGAAAAAATGGTCCCTTCTTTATTTTATTGTCTTATCTACCTTGGCAAATGCTTGTGTAGCAAATAATGCTGAACCTGTACAAAAGGCAGTTCAAGTTACTGCAACCGTTGAATTAACTCCAGTTGTTTCAAAAGTTATTCAACAATCACTCTTTGCTTACGGAACGATTCTTCCTGATACTGATCAGTTAGATACTCTGTCTACACCGCATGCAGGAATGGTTGAAAAAGTATGGGTAAGGCCTGGACAAAAAATTAAAAAGGGTGATTTTTTGTTTTCGCTCAACACAGCACCGGGAGAAAAAATGACGTTCTTACAAGCTGTGGCATCCGTTACATTTGCAAAAAAAGAACTCAGCAAACAGGAACAGTTATTGTCCGAGCACTTGACTACTGAGTCCACGGTCATATCAGCTAGAAAAGCTTTAAAGGATGCTCAAATAAATTTGGCTAGTTTACAAAAACGAGGTTTAGGTGAGAACCTACAACGTTTTGCGGCACCAAATGATGGCATTGTTACTCAAGTCAATTTACAAGCAGGTCAGAGAGTGCAATCTGATGTAAGTGCAATACAAATTGCTAGTGATCAGCAATTTATTGTTCGGCTAGGTGTAGAACCAGCAGATCTTGGAAGTTTGGCAGTTGGTCAAACTGTAAAAATTCAATCTGTTTTTGATGATGCCAAGCCTTTTATGTCTGAGGTTTCTCAAATTCATGCAATGTTGAATCCTACGACTCAACTTGTCGATGTTATTGCACCAATTCCTTTAGAAGAATCTAAGCATTTGGTTATAGGAAGCCGCTTAACAGGTGAGATTCAAATAAATCCTCACTTAGCATTAGTTGTTCCAAGGAATGCCATTCTTACCGATGATAAAGGCAGTTATGTGTTTGTTATAAAAGAAGGTAAGGCAAAAAGAATTAACGTTGTAACAGGTCAAAGTACTCACGAATGGGTTGAGGTTATGCACGGTTTGCAAGAGGGTGAGAATGTCATATCTCATGGAAACTATGAATTGTCTTCTGGAATGAAAGTTCAACAGGAGAAAAAATAATGAACATTGCACATTGGGCTTCTGCGCATAGACGATCTATTTTGTTTTTGTTCTCTATTTTAGTAATAGCTGGAATGCTTAGTATTTACAAAATTCCAGAAGGTATGTTTCCTAATATTAGTTTTCCCAGAATAAGTGTGGCTGTTGAAACAGGAGATCAACCTGCTGAGCAGATGGTAATCGATGTTACTCGTAAACTGGAGCAAGCCCTTAGACCTATTCCTGGTGTTCAATCAATTCGTTCTACTACCAGCCGAGGAAGTGCTGAAACCTCTATAAACTTTAAGTGGGGGCAAGATATGCAGCAGGTTTTATTGCAGGTGGAGTCTGCAGTTAACCAAGCCCTTCCTTCTTTGCCTGCGGGCACAACTTTTACAGTAAGACGAATGGACCCTACGGTTTTTCCAGTTATTGGTTACAGTTTAACCTCAGATAAATTGACTCAAATCCAAACACATGACATTGCAAATCAGGAATTAATCCCGCTTCTATCATCTATTGATGGGGTTGCAAAAGTCAAGGTTATGGGTGGCGATACGCTAGAGTATAGGATAGATGTTGACCCTTCAAAATTAGCAGCCTATGGATTAGCGTTTACAGATGTTGTTCAAGCATTATCAGCTACCAATGTTCTTCAGGCTGTAGGTCGAATAGAGGATCACTACAAGCTTTACTTGACCCTGTCTGATACAAGACTACAAGATTTGCAATCAATTGAAAATACAGTTTTAAAATCAGGAAATAACGGGTTTATACGTTTGGCTGATATTGCAGACATACATAAAGATGTGAAACCTGCTTGGTTAAAAACATCGGCGGATGGAAAGCGGGCAACTTTCTTATTAGTTTATCAACAGCCAAAAAGTAACGCTGTAAAAATTTCACATGAAATGGAACAGAGATTAACCGACTTTAAAACAAAACTACCCGCTTCATTAAGTATTTCCAAATGGTATGATCAGAGTGAACTCGTTGTTTCTTCATCAAACTCTGTGGTGGATTCAATTCTTATCGGCGTTGTGTTGGCTGCTCTTATCCTTTTAATTTTTCTTAGAAATATCAAAATAACTTTAATTGCATTATTAATGGTGCCTTCTGCTTTAGCGATAACCGCCCTTCTACTTTATTTATTGGGAGCTAGCTTTAATATTATGACCTTAGGGGGTATGGCTGCAGCAGTTGGGCTAATCATAGATGATGGTATTGTTATGATTGAGCATCTTGTGAGAAGGATACGTGAGAAAAATAGTAATAAAGTACCATTAGATTTCCGGCTTCGAGAAGCCGCAATTGAATTTACCAAACCTTTAGCGGGCTCATCGGCAGCGACCATTATTATTTTTATTCCTCTCGCATTTTTAAGTGGTGTGACGGGGGCCTTTTTCCAAGCACTTTCTTTAACGATGGCTAGTGCATTATTGGCTTCTTTTTTCTTGGCTTGGCTAGCCGTGCCTCTGCTGGCTGAGTACTTGTTAAAAGAAAAAGATGCAAATGAGAAAGATACAGGGGATAGGTTTAAGAACGTACAAGAGTTTTACCGTAACCTTATGGCTAAACTTTTAGACAAGCCTATGTGGTTATTAGTTGGCTTAATTCCTATTATGTTGCTTGGAGGATATTCTTATAAACAAGTTGGTAGTGGGTTTATGCCACACATGGATGAAGGTGGTTTTATTTTAGATTTTGTCCAAAAGCCGGGAACATCGATTACAGAAGGTGCCCGTGTTGTTAAGCAAATAGAAACGATTATTGTCAATAACCCTGCGGTGCAAACTTACTCATCAAGATTAGGTGGTCAATTGGGAGGAGGAATTACTGAATCTAATCAAGGTGACATGTTTATAAAGTTAAAACCCTTTCCTAGACCAACAATAGACCAAGTAATGTCAGAGATTAGAAATGAAATTAATGCACGGGTTCCGGGAGTAGAGATAGAAACGGCGTTGTTAATGGAAGATGTTGTTGGTGATTTAACGTCTGTACCTCAACCGATTGAAATAAAATTATTTGGAGATAATTTTGATAGTCTGATTCAAACAGCAGATAAAGTCGCTAATGCGATCTCTTCTGTAAATGGTGTTGTTGAAATTAAAAATGGTGTTGTACAAGCTGGAGACGCAATTACTGTAAAAGTTAATCGTGACAAAGCAGCTCTGGAAGGTGTAAGTCCAGAAGATATTACAAAGCAAATGAATCAATGGTTAACAGGTATTGTTACGACCCAAATTCAACAGGGTATTAAGATGGTAGGAGTAAGGGTGTGGACACCAATATCTTCTCGACAGACGATAGAAGATGTCGCAATGTTGACTATGAAAGCGCCAGATGGTCACATTTTTCCGCTTGGCAGGGTTGCAACTATTCAAATAGAAACTGGACAACCTCAAATTACAAGAGAAAACCTGAAGAGAATGGTTGCGGTTACAGCAAGAATTGAAGGGCGAGATATGGGGTCAACCATCTCTGATATTAAGCAGGTTTTAAACCAATCAAATTTTTTACCAGACAATACTTACTATGAATTGGGAGGTTTATATAAGCAACAACAAATAGCATTTAAAGGTTTAATTGCCGTATTGATTGCTGCTGTTGCACTTATTTTCTTGCTTCTACTTTTCTTGTATGAAGATTTTGCAGCAGCGATAGCAATATTGTCATCACCTTTGCTGGCAATGGGAATGGTTTTTACCGGGCTATGGTTAACGTCAATGGAGTTGAATATCACTGCTATGATGGGAATGACTATGATTATTGGAATTGTAACTGAAGTGTCTATTTTTTACTTCTCCGAGTATCAGGAATTGTTGAAAAAGAAATTATCTACTTCACAGGCTTTAATTCAAGCTGGCGTGAATCGATTTAGGCCTATACTTATGACCACATTAGCGGCTATTCTTGCATTGACACCTCTTGCAATTGCGCTTGGTCAAGGCTCTGAAATGCAGCAACCCTTGGCCATTGCTATTATTTCAGGATTAATTATTCAGATTCCCTTAGTTATTATCGTCATGCCAACAGTATATACAGTACTGAGTCGTAAAAAGTAATGAGTGAACATTACTAAATGGTAATTATAGTTAAGCTATTTTTTTTTAAACTAATCAACAATTACTTCATAGCTGTGAATGTATGGAAGATTTTACTAGTCATTGGAATAGGGTTTAAAAATTATGAACAATCAATTAAAAACTACTTTACTTCGCGTACCAGAGGTAACCTTACTTTTTTGGATTGCTAAAACTTTATCAACCACCGTTGGGGAAACTGGGGCAGATTTTCTCGCTTTTGATTTAAATCTCGGAATGCCGTTGGTTGCTCTCATTATGTCTACAATTATGGCGATATTTTTGTTTTTTCAGTTTACAAAGATAAAAGCTTATAGTCCTACTGTATATTGGTCTATCGTTGTTTTGATGAGTGTCATTGGTACCTTAATAACTGACATATTAGTAGATGATTTTGGAGTCAGTTTAGAGCTTTTAACCATTGTCTTCACACTGAGTATGCTAGTTGGTTTTGCAGTGTGGTACAAAAACGAAAAGACGCTTAGTATACATTCAATTGATACTGCAAAGCGCGAAGCCTATTATTGGCTAGTGATACTGTTAGCCTTTGCTTTAGGAACCGGTGTTGGTGATTTACTGTCTGAACGTTTTGCATTAGGTTATGCCACGGCGTTGACGATATTTGGCGGTGCTATTGTGCTTACTGCGATTGGATACTATAAGTTTAAACTGAATGCTGTATTCGCTTTTTGGGTGGTTTATGTTTTAACAAGGCCATTAGGCGCATCGCTTGGTGATCTTTTGATTCAACCCGTGAATGAAGGCGGAATGGGATTAAGCATGGTGTATGTAAACTTACTGTTTCTAGCTACGATTGTATCCATTGTTTTTTATATGAGTGTGCGTTTAAGAAAATTAGAGGCGTAATTGAATCTATGACCCATCAACCTATTGTTCAATGTCATAAGATATCTAAAACGTATGGTCAAGGTGACAATAAAACCTTTGCTTTGCGTGAGACTAATTTGACGGTTTATGAGCAAGAGTTACTGATGATTGTTGGTCCGTCAGGGTGTGGAAAAACCACGCTTCTTTCAATCATTAGTAACCTTATTGAAGCGGATAGCGGGCAGTGTGAAATTTTAGGAACGGAGGTTTTAAATCTAAGTGACTCGCAAAAAACGGCTTTTCGAGGCCAACACATAGGGTTTGTGTTTCAATCCTTTAATCTTTTTCCAGCATTAACAGCATTAGAGAATGTTGCGTCACCGCTAATTATTCAGGGTATTAAATATGAACAAGCTTTAAAAAAGGCTCGTCCTTACTTAGAGTCGGTTGGTATTGCTGAGCAAGCGGATCACATTCCATCAAAGCTCAGTGGCGGGCAACAACAAAGGGTGGCCATTGCTCGAGCTTTGGTAAATGAACCAGAGCTTATTATTTGCGATGAACCAACCAGTGCATTGGATCATGAATCTGGCCAAACGGTTATGCAACTACTAAAATCAATTGCAGAAGAAAAGAAAACTACCCTAGTTGTTGTGACGCATGATAACCGTATCTTTTCATATGCTGATCGCATTGTAGAGATGGATGATGGGCGAATTATAGGAACAAAACACAATGAAATTATCTAGAATTTTATTACTGTCTCTTATAAGTCTTGCGGTAGGTATTACAGCCATACTTTATAGTGAGATGCCACCACCAACGGCTAAACCTATATTGCAACCAAAATTGCCATTTACAGATTTTGTTTATGGCGTGGGTACGGTTGAGCCCCATGGCAGGTCTGTTCGTTTGAACCCAAATACGACGGGTATTATAAAAAAGATGTGGGTTCAGGTTGGAGAAATCGTACCCCAAGGAACACCGCTTTTTCAAGTCGATGATGCTCAATTACTTACACAGCTTAATGTAACGGAAAAGGCTTTAGAGCTAAAACAAAAAAAACTAAATTCAGCGCAGCATTCGTATAATTTTATCCAAGATTTAAACGGAACAGCACCAGAAGCACTACCTAAAAAGGAACTGATTAGTACACGGGATGCATTGAAAGAGGCACAAGCCGAACTCGCTATGGCAATGTCGGAAAGAGAGGCCGCTGAGGAAAGAATTCAGCTAACGATTATCAAAGCTCCGTTTCAGGCGCAAATACTGTCTATAAATTGTCGTGTTGGTCAAAATAGTGATGCCTGCCTCTCTAATGGCGTTATAGAATTAGGCGATTCAACTCATAATTTACGAGTGAATATAGATGAGTTTGATGTGTATCGATTTAAACCTAATTCTAAGGCGGTTGCCGTTGTTCAAGGCCATCCAAAATTAAGTATACCTCTCGTTTTTGACCATTTAGAACCTGCGCTTAAACCAAAGACACAACTAAGCAGCAAAACCACGGAACGAACAGATACTCGAGTTTTACAAGCCGTGTACCGGATTGAATCTTCTCAAACTTTTCCTGTTTATGTCGGGCAAAGATTTGACGTCTATATTCAAAGTCAGGCCCCTAGTGATGAAAAATGAATAAGTTAGCGATGAAGATGTTATTAGGTGACCAAACCAAAGCGGTTGGTCTACTTATAGGCATTACGTTTACGGCTTTTTTGATTACGTTTTCAATGGGCTATTTTTCCGGCTTTATGACCAGAGGTTTTGCACTTATTAGCGAAAATCAAAATACGGATGTTTGGGTCATGGATCCAGCCGTCAACAGCACAGAAATGACGTCGCACTTTTCGCTCTCAACCTTAAACCAAATAAAAAATATACCAGGAGTGGTTCAAGCTGAACCTTTGCTTTTGGAAGATATAACTGTTCGTTTTGCCAATGGCCGTTTTCAAAATTTTCAAATGATAGGTGTTGATCCAATTACGCTTACTGGGATGCCAAGCCCTATCATTGGAGATGATAAACAAGTCAGGGCATATAAAAGAGTTATGGTTGATTCAGGAGGTACTTCAGATAAATTGTTGACTCCTATTGGGCTAAAAGATCAATGGCCGGCAGATGGCGCGCATTTAGATGCCTCCATGCGAAATCTTTATCCTGGTGATATTGTCCAAGCCAATGAACAACGTTTGACTGTAGCCGCAGTAAGCCAAACCATAGGGCGATTCCCACCAAGACCTTTGCTTTATACTACCTTGGACAATGCGAATATTATCGTTCCAACAAGCCAAAATAAAACGACGTTTATTTTAGTTAAGGTTGCAGACGGTGTATCTCCTAATTCTATTGTAGATATCATTAATAAAAACACTTACTTAAAAGCTCGCACCACGGAAGATTTTAAAAGGGATACCGTTTTGTGGTATCTAATCAATTCAGAAGATGTTGGTGACATGGCATCAATGCTTATTTTAGCTATTTTGGTTGGCTTTGGTGTAACGGGAATTTTATTGTTTATGTTTATCTATGAGCATTTAAAACAATTTGCCACACTTAAAGCACTTGGAGCACACAATGACCAGTTGAAACAGATGGTGTTTTTTCAGTCAATTACACTTTCGCTTATTGCGCTTGGTTTAGGTATTGGTCTTTGTGCAGTTGTAGGTACAGGTTTGGCAATATGGTTGAACTATCCATTTCGTATGACTTGGTTTTCTCCAGCTATTGCCATTCTAGGCGTGCTTTCTATCAGTTATATCGCAGCATGGATTAGCATTCGACCTCTACTTAAAATGTCACCAGGCCTGGTTTTTGTTGGGCGTTAACATTGAATGTATTTTTATAAGTTGATTTACAAGTAAAAATAGTAAAAATTTTTATGCAGTGTGACCTATGAAACAAGCTCTGTACGGTCATGTAGCATGATTTAAGTACAAAACTTGCACGGTTTATAAAAAGACTTAGTACTGATCTTACAAGCATTTTGAGGTGAGTGTATAGTGGATTAAAAGAGTAGGGGGGCTATCAATAGCAAACATATTGTTACTATTAGTTTTGGTGTCTTTTTTTGCTTTAGCCTCAGTCTTTTAACCTGTTTCAAGCTCGATTAAACAGGCCTGTTCTCCGTCTTTTCTAGCCTTAGTTTTTGTATAAATCAACGGACATTACCTATTTCATAATGGGTGTTTAGGCTGTAACTCATAAAGTGATTATGGCAAGTTGAATTGTCTAGATTAATATTAATTAGGCATAAAAAAACCCGGTCTTT
>JAUUDE010000056.1 GCA_030826915.1 Thiomicrospira sp. | reverse complement strand
TATTAATTTCTAACATCTAGAACTAAAGTGACCAGGCCTGGTAGCTTTAGTTTAAAACAAAAAACGCCTGTTTATTTATTATAAACAGGCGTTTTTTGTTTGAATGATTATTCAATTCTTATTTAGACATACAGCGTCTACGAATCCAATAATCTAAACTAACAAACTTACCGCCACCTAAAAAGAATAAAGCAAGCAGCATAATAAAGTAGGTGACTGCCCATTCTATACCATTATTGCTAACAATAAAGTTACCGTGTTCGGTTAACCATTCATAGTTTCCATATTCTTGTAATATCTCTTTGGCTTTGTCTAAACGCTCTATGGCACCTTCTGATTTGGCATTTGCCCATGGTGACATCAAGTCATGCACCGCTTGCCAACCGTGTTGCCAGTGTACGCTTACAGCAGCAACAATCATGGTAAACATAAGTGGAATGGTTGCCCAACGTGTGGCAAACCCCATTAAAATAAAAACAGAGCCGACTACCTCAGCAGCGGTGGCTAGCGCTGCCATTACAATAGGAAAAGGAAGCCCTAAACCCCATTCGGCATTACCAAACCACATTACAATGTCATCGAAGGTGGTTAATTTATGCATGCCTGCTACCCAAAAAACAGGGAACAGGTATAGCCTTAAAGCCAAAGGTGCAATCAAATTCAACTGCTGGGTTTTGTCCATTAGGTTTTGGACTTTGATAAGTAAGTTTTTCATGTCACGCTCCTTATTTAAAGAAGGATAAGATGTTCTTACTTAAGAGACCTGTACATTAATATATACTTTCAATAAAGTTTTAAGAAACTAATGATTAGTATAGTTAGTGGTAATGGTAATAGGTGAATACAAATTGAAAAAATCGAGCTTGTAAAAGCGTTGGAATTAATTGGTATTAGAGCTACGAAAGACTTTTTTTATGGAGTTGTATGTTTGAAAATCCAAGATGAATTTCAAATGCGAAGGGTTTTAATCTATGACGCTTGAAGGAGGCGGAGATCTTTTGATAATCTGGGTTTTTATTAACAAATAGGTTATAAAACAGTGGCCCCCTTAATAGATAAGAGAATAAGCTTAGTTAATTTCTAAATAACTTTGCCATTCATTAAATAAAGTTTTTGTTGTTGCTGCTACGGCAGAGCGTTTTACCACTTTGGCGAGTAACACGGGTTCATTATCCAAGCTAGAGCTGAAACCTCCTGCTTCTTCTAAAATTAACCAGCCAGCAGCATAGTCCCAAATATGTTGTGAACCATGCAAATAGATTTGTCCACGTCCTGCGGCAATCCAACACCAATCCAAACAAACTGAACCAAAGCTTCGTTGAGATGAATAAGGGCATTGTGTAGCAATTTTAGTTGCCATTTCGGCAGAAAGACGTTTAAAGTCGATAATACCACTGCACTGTTTTAAGCTCTGTTTAGCCGTATTTGCAATCAGTGGTTTATTGTTTAAAGCCGCACCTTGACCAACACGAGCTGTAAAAATTTCATCTCTACTTGGATCATAAACAATGCCTGCTACCAGTTGCCCTTTAATCATTAAAGCAATAGAAACAGAGTAGAAAGGGATGCCAATTGCAAAGTTACTGGTGCCATCCACAGGATCAAGTATCCAACAGCCAGATTCACTATTCATGGCTGCTTCTTGTTCTTCAGTGGAGGATTCTTCACCTAAAAAGGCATATTGAGGCCAGTTGTTTTGCAAAAAGGTTTGTGTCTTTTTTTGCATTTCAGTATCGGCTTCGGTTAATAAAGAACCGTCGGATTTTTCTTCAGCCGTGACCTGCTCAAATCGAGCTAACACTTCCGTTTTAGCTAAATCGATAATGCCGGACTGCAGTCTCTGCCATTCAGCATTATCTTGAAATGGGTGAGAGATTGTTGTGTTATTCGTCATGCGCTGCCTTTTTAGATTTTTTATCAACAAGTTTGGTTAGCTTAACCGCTTCAATCGCATTAGAAGAGGTTTCGATGACTTCTAATACATAGTCCCCAACTTTAATACATGTACCTGGCGAAGGCAGGGCTTCAAGTTCTTCTTGAATTAAGCCGTTTAAGGTCTTAGGTCCATTGGTTGGCAGTGAAAACTTGTACTCTTTATTTAAGTCGCGAATAAATTCAGAGGCATCAATCGTCATACTGCCATCCTCGTGTAGAGCAACGGCATCATCTTCTGGCTTCGATTTTGCATCGGTAGACAGTTTTCCAACAATCTCTTCAAGCAAGTCTTCCATGGTTAACATGCCTTGCAAGTCACCATATTCATCGACAATTAAAGCCATACGGCGTTTTTGTTCATTGAATTTACCTAGCTGAACACTCAAAGAGGTGGTTTCAGGTATGAAGTAAGCGGGACGAGAAATTTTAATAATGTCCTTTAGTTTGACGTCACTGCGCATAAGAATGGGCAATGCTCTACGTAAGTTTACAATACCGACTAAATCTTCATCTAGTGAGCCACGGTAAAGTGGTACACGAGTGTAAGGGGATTTTTGAATGGCTTTAAGAATCTGATCAAACGGTTGGTCAACATCTACGGCATACATGTCCTGTTTAGGAATCATGACATCTTCAACAGTGACACTTTCTAACTGTAAAACACTCGAAAGCATGGATTGATATTGTTCTGGTAGCTGGCTGGTTGCTTCATAAATTAATGTTTGTAACTCTTCATGGGTTAAGGCATGGGCATCTTCTACATTTTTAATATTGATTTTGAATAGGCGCAAGAAACCATTGGCAAAAAAGTTTACCAACCAAACAATTGGAGACAACAGTTTTAAAAGAGGTGTTAATACATAGGCCGCAGGATATGCGATTTTCTCTGGATAAAGTGCCGCCAATGTTTTTGGAGCCACTTCTGCAAAGACTAAAACCACTAGGGTTAGTAAACCTGCGGCAATCGCAATCCCAGCTTCACCAATTAATTTCATCGCAATAATGGTTGCAATGGACGAGGCAAAAATATTTACAAAGTTATTGCCTAGAAGAATAACCCCTAAGAGTCTGTCTGGCGTTTCTAGTAGTTTTTGCGCTAACTTGGCACCTTTATGTCCAGATTTAACTTTATGTTTTAGACGATAGCGATTCAACGCCATCATGCTGGTTTCTGAACTAGAGAATAAAGCGGAAAGAATAATAAGTAAGGCTAAAATCCCAAATAGGATTGAAATGTCTAAAGAATTCAATGTCTTTTAAGTCGGTTGTGAGTGAAACAGAATTATACCTTTTCATTTCAAATGAAAAAAGCAAAGATTTGAAAAGATAGAAATTTGCTGTTTTGGTAATTTGATGCGTTATGGATAAAACGCATATAAATTGAACTTAAACCAAAATAAATTGAAGAATAATTGTAGTACCGATATAACTTAAAATCAGTAAGAAATAAGCCCAGATTGTAAAGCGCGCTGCGGTTTGACCACGCCATCCATATTTGGCTTGGCCAAATAAAAACAAGCCATACACAAACCACGCTAAAATCGCAAAGAAGGTTTTGTGTATTAAATGCTGTTCAAATAGGTTTTCTACAAAAAATGCACCGCTAATCAGAGCGAAAGTTAAGAGAATAAAACCGATTTTTACCAGTTGTAATAAAGTGCTCTCCATAACTTGTAAAGGAGGCAAGGCTTGCATAAGTTTGCTTAAACGTTTTGCTTTAAAGTTGCGTTCTTGCACACCGTATAAAATTGCCTGTGCGGTTGCAATCCCCATAATGCTGTATGCTGCGATAGAAATAAGTACGTGGCTTCCCAATTCAATAGGCAACTGCATAGGTGAGTCAATCGCCATTGGAATCAGTGTTGTTAAAGCCGCTAAAGGGTAGATGAAGATTCCCAATGTTTCGGTTGGCTTATTGAAATGTGTTAATAGCAGAATGGCAGCACCAAGCACAGCAACTAAAGAAAGCCCATTGCCAATATGGAAGAAAATATGGTTATCGACCCACAAAGTACTGCTTAACGTATAGATGTGCAACAGAACAGCGATGCTAATAACTTTAATCACTCTTGGTCTGATGTCCGCTTGTGTTGGAGTTTGGATTTTTTTCCAAATAATAAAGCTTGCATAAAAATACAGCAAACTAGCAAAAATAGCGGTGATTCCAGTTAATAACATCGATTCAAACCTTGAGTTTAATGAATATATTCAGATTAGCGTTAATTTTGAACCATATTTCAACTTAGTCAATAGTAAAGTACGCAATCTATAAAATTTGTTATAAAACACGCGCTAAAGTTCTATGTATGTCGTTTTGTATGAATTCAGAATTATCGATTCAGTCAAATGTCATTGTTGAAATGTTTTCCGTTATAATAACCGCAATTATTTCCAAGATTTAGATTACCTGTTTGAAAGCCAAGTAACCATTTTTAATATAGTGTTAGCTTGTGAGCAGGCCTGTTAGGAGTTTTCATGTTTGATAATTTATCGGATCGTTTAAACAAAACCTTTAAAGCCATACGTGGTCAAGGGCGTTTAACCGAAGCGAATATTAAAGATGCGCTACGTGATGTGCGTCGTGCCTTATTAGAGGCGGATGTTGCATTACCTGTTGTTAAAAGTTTTATTACTCAAGTTCAAGAGCGCGCCGTTGGTCAAGAGGTTTCATCCAGTTTAAACCCTGGTCAAGCGTTCATTAAAATCGTTCGTGAGCAATTGACCGAAGTAATGGGCGCCGAAGCTGAGCCCCTTAACTTTAATGTTGAGCCGCCTGCTGTTGTTATGGTTGCAGGTTTACAGGGTGCGGGTAAAACCACATCCGTGGCTAAGTTAGCCAAATGGCTGAAAGAGCGTGAAAAGAAAAAAGTCATGGTGGTCTCTGCCGATGTTTATCGTCCTGCGGCGATTAAACAGCTAGAAACGTTAGCTGAACAAATTGATGTGCTTTTTTACCCATCTTCTGCAGACCAAGATCCAATAAAAATTGCTAAAAATGCCCATGCTGAAGCAAAAAAACAATTTGCTGATGTTTTAATCTTAGATACCGCGGGTCGCTTACACATTGATAACGAGATGATGCAAGAAGTGCAAAAACTTCATAGCAGCATTAATCCGTGTGAAACATTATTTGTTGTAGATGCCATGACAGGACAAGATGCGGCAAACACAGCTAAAGCCTTTAATGATGCTTTACCGCTTACTGGTGTGGTTTTAACCAAGACAGACGGTGATGCTCGTGGTGGTGCGGCACTTTCTATTCGTGAAATTACCGGTAAGCCAATCAAATTTATTGGTGCGGGTGAAAAGACGGATGCATTGGAGCCGTTTCACCCTGATCGTATGGCTGGGCGTATTCTTGGTATGGGCGATGTTCTCAGCTTAATTGAAGAAGCTGAAGCAAAAATCGACCATAAAAAAGCGGAAAAATTTGCTAAGAAAGTTCAAAAATCTGGTTCATTTGATTTGGAAGATTTTTTGGAACAGTTGCAGCAGATTAATAATATGGGCGGTGTTGGCGGCCTTATGGGTAAACTTCCTGGCATGGGACAGTTAGCAGGCCAGGTAGATGAAGATGTTGCTGCTAAAGAGTTTAAACGACTGGAAGCCATTATTCATTCTATGACTCGTAAAGAGCGCCAATTTCCTGCTGTAATTAAGGGGTCACGTAAACGCCGTATTGCGATGGGTTCAGGTACATCAGTGCAAGATGTGAATAAGTTATTGAAGCAGTTTACTCAAATGCAAAAAATGATGAAAAAGATGAAAGGCGGCGGTATGAAAAATATGATGCGTGGCCTTGCAGGCAAACTTCCTCCTGGAATGGGTGGTATGGGTGGACTGCCTCCAGGAATGCGATAGTCTAGTCTTCTACAACCAACGGGACACGTTGGCCGAACATCTAAATAAAGCCCTTGTTATAAAACAGGGGCTTTTTAGTTTTGAATAAGTGTTTATGTAGAAAAAAGAGTAGGGTTTAACTTAGTAGGCCTGCTTGTTTACAAAACGCATAATATTCAAAGGTTTAACGGCTTTAAAGAATGGAGCGTTTTTTAAGTTAATTATTTGAAATTAAAAAGTATATTCTGTATAATTCCGCCTTTCGCTGTTTCTGACGGTGAAATTTACATAAACTAAAAGACATTGTTGAGTGGAATTCCACTCATCGCCTGATCTAAATAAGGAATTATAAGATGGTAGTTATTCGTTTAGCCCGTGGTGGCTCTAAAAAGCGTCCTTTTTACAAAATGGTTGTTGCTGACCAGCGTTTTAGTGCAACAGGACGATTCATTGAACAAGTTGGTTTCTACAACCCTATCGCGCGTGGACAAGAAGAAAAAATCCGTTTGGATCAGGCGAGAATTGATCACTGGGTAGCTGAAGGCGCTCAGGTTAGCCCTCGTGTTAAAAGCATCCTAAAAAACGCTTAATTTTAGTTAATCGACAATAAGGCTAGATTGATGTCAGCAGAAAAACTCATTGTCGGTTCTATAAATGGTGTTTTTGGTGTACAGGGTTGGGTAAAGGTTTTTTCTCATACCGACCCTCGCGAAAATATTCTAAGTTACTCTCCTTGGTGGATTAAATGCAAAGGTGAGTGGCGACAAGTCAACATAGTTGACTCAAAGGTTCAGCAGGGTGGAAAAACTCTGGTGGCCAAGCTAGATAAAGTAGACGACAGAGATGTTGCCCGTGAATATATGGGGTGTGAAATTGCCATTGAAGAGTCGCAATTAACAAACCGTAAAGATTCACTCTATTGGATTGATTTAATCGGCTGCACAGTATTGTTGGAAGACGGTACGATTGTTGGTACAGTGAAAGATTTAATAGAAACGGGTGTGCATGATGTTTTACGTGTGACAGGTGAACATAATGAATTGATTCCGTTTGTAATGGATGAATTTATTATTAGCGTAGACACAGATAAAAAACAGATTGTCGTTGACTGGGAATTGGAAGAAGCAGACAGTGAGATTTGATGTGATTACCTTGTTTCCGGAAATGTTTTCAGCATTGACGGAATCGGGAGTCAGTCGCCGAGCAAATCAATCAGGCCTGTATGAACTCAATACTTGGAACCCTCGTGCGTTTACTTTAGATAAACATAAAACGGTTGATGATCGCCCTTATGGGGGCGGACCAGGAATGGTCATGATGTATCAACCGTTAAAAGATACGTTGACAGCCATTGAATCAGCGTGTGAAGAAAAACCGCATGTGGTGTATTTATCACCACAAGGTCAGCCTTTAACACAGCAGAAAGTGGCAGCGTTAACTCAGCACAAAAACCTCACTTTGCTTTGTGGACGCTATGAAGGCGTTGACGAGCGCTTGATTGAATCGTCTGTAGATGAAGAAATCAGCATTGGAGATTTTGTGGTAAGTGGGGGCGAGCTCCCTGCCATGATGTTAATGGATTCAGTGATAAGACTGATACCAGGAGCATTAGGGCATAACCAGTCAGCAGAACAAGACTCTTTTTCTGACGGCTTGTTAGATTGTCCGCATTATACTCGACCTGAAGAGGTGGATGGAATGTCGGTTCCATCGGTATTAATGGAAGGCAATCATGCCAAAATTGATGCCTGGCGACAGCAACAAAAATTGGCAAGAACAGAGCAACGTCGGCCAGATTTACTTTCTGGACAAAAACAGTAAAAATTCGGATTCAACCTCTGGCAAGCAAAAGCTGGTTAATGTTGGATAAAGACTATACAAGACTAAAATTCATAAAGTCTTGCGGCCAAGTGGCCAATAAATGGAGAAGCTTAAAATGAGCGATATCATTAAGCGTATTGAAGCAGAGCAAATGACTAAGGAAATCCCTACTTTTGCTCCTGGTGATACAGTAGTAGTACAGGTTAAGGTTGTAGAAGGTAAAAACGAACGTCTTCAGGCATATGAAGGTGTTGTTATTGCTAAGAAAAACCGTGGTTTAAACTCAAACTTCATCGTGCGTAAGATTTCACACGGTGTTGGTGTAGAGCGTACTTTCCAAACTTACAGCCCACTGGTTGACAGCATTACTGTTAAGCGTAAAGGTGCGGTACGTCGTGCGAAGCTATATTACCTACGTGAACTATCTGGTAAAGCAGCACGTATTAAAGAAAAAGTATAATCATTTAGAGGTTCACTCCTTTAAAAGATTCAAGATTTTTCTTGTACACAAAATGCCTCGTAATCATCTGATTACGGGGCATTTTTGTTTTCTGATGCTTGAAATGCTTATTGAATAATTATGATTGAATTTTTAGCAGGTGAATTCTAAATAGCTTGATAGAATAGATGCATGAATTATATGGGCATTAGCTCTAAATAGGCTGATTGCTAAACAGCTTAAAACACTAAATAGTCGACTAAATATATATACAGAGACTTTTGCACGCTCTCTTGCAAAAAAAGTCTTAAACAGAATAAGGCCACAAATGATTGAACAGATATTTACTGCAAACCAAGAGTTGCATGATGAAACCATTGCCAAAGTTATGCAACAGCAACACTTAACAGGTTTAGCTGAAGGCGCATTGGGGCGATTAGATGAGATGGTTTTAAAGCTGGCTAGCCATCAGCAAAATGATTGTCCAGGAATTAAACATATTTGGGTCTCTCTATTTGCGGCTGATCATGGCGTTGCAATGGAAGATGTTTCCGAGTTTGAACAAAATCAGACAGGCAAATGGGTAGAAGATTTATGCCAAGGTAAGGCGGTAACAAATGCCTTGCTGAATGATGACCATGCAAGCTTTGAAATCGTTGATGTTGGGCTTAAAGAACCCATTTCTGAATGCCCAAACCTTGTGCAAGCTCGTATTGCGGCAGGTACTAAAAATTTTGTGAATGCACCTGCGATGACCCAAGCGCAATTAATACAGGCTCTTGAGGTTGGTATGGCGGCTGCAGAGCGAGCAAAAAAATCAGGAGCTGATTTATTTGTCAGTGGTGAATTAGGTGTGGCTAATACCACTTCTGCTTTAGCCATGACTGCGGTCTTATCTGGTAAACCTGTTATGGCGTTGCTGGAGATAGGTAGAAAACGCGTTATGCGCAGTGAACAGCACAAAGCAGAATTGATTGATAAAGCAATCGAGCTTCATCAAGAATCATTAAAATCCCCTTTAAAAATACTGCAACACCTAGGAGGCTTTGAGGCGGCAGCGTTATGTGGAGCCTATATTCGCTGTGCACAGCTAGGTTTAACGGTGGTAGTTGACGGTCTTATGGCGACGGTTGCGGCATGGATTGCAGATTTGGTCAGCAGGAATGATCAATTACTGCATTGCAAATCAACGGATGATTTAATGGACTTAGGTCAATATTCTGTGCCTGAAACCTTGTTTTGTATCTGTGGCAATTGTCCTCGACTGGTGGAGTGGTGCTTTTTTGCCCATCAATCAGCTGAGAACTTCCATGCATTAGTATTAGAAATTCTCGCGGTTGACCCAATATTACAATTTGATATGAAGCTTGGGCAAGGTAGTGGTGCTTTACTGGTTGTTCCTCTACTGAAACAAGCTTGTGCAGTGCATTCCCACTTAGCAAAACAGATACCTCCTGAGATGCTAGTCACGGAAGAGGCAAACGGTGTAGAGGACGACTGTCCGTTTACTTATTAATTACTCGTATATTTAGCTAAGGGAGAGCTAGTGCTGTCTCTTTTACATTAATTATCTAAATCTTTCTACTATACTAAGTCTATGACCAAATCGAACCCTGAAAAAATTGAAATTCAACTTGAGCCCAAAATGACAGAGTTCCTAAGTTATTTACAACTTTCAGAAGGGTTAAGTAACAATACGATTTCGGCTTATCAGCGTGATTTAAAACTTTACCAGGCCTGGTTAAATAATATTGCCAAACAAACTATTACAACGATTCCGCCAGAAGGGATTGAGTCTTTTATGCTTTATTTGCAATCTGAAGGGCGTAAAGAGAAGAGTAATGCACGTTTACTTTCTACTTTAAAACGTTTTTATCAGTGGGGAGCAAACAACGAATATTTTGATGTGGATCCGACCGTCTTGGTAAAAGCGCCTAAATTACCGCAAAGTATTCCAAAAGTGATTACCGAATCTCAGGTTGAAGCGTTGCTCTATTCTCCTGATCAATATACACCTTTAGGGATTAGAGATAGAGCGATACTCGAGTTAATGTATGCCAGTGGCTTACGTGTTTCTGAAGTGGTTGATTTGCCTTTTGAACAAATTAATCTTTCGGCAGGCCTGGTACAAGTAACTGGTAAAGGTAGTAAAGAACGAATTGTGCCCATTGGTGAAGTAGCCATAGAGTGGATTGAAAAGTACATCAATGAAGCTCGCCCTTCATTAACCAAAAATAAATGGGTGCCAAGCCTTTTTGTGTCAAGAATCGGCAGGCCAATGACTCGGCAGACTTTATGGCACAGAGTCAAAAATTTAGCCTTTGATGCGGGTATACACACTAAGTTGTCTCCGCATACCTTACGTCATGCCTTTGCAACCCATTTAATCAATCACGGTGCCGATTTAAGAACGGTTCAGCTACTTCTTGGGCATAGTGACCTGTCTACCACTCAAATTTATACTCATGTCGCCAAAGAGCGTTTACATCAGCTTCATCAACAACATCATCCACGTGGCTAAAGCTGTTATTCATAGTGGTGTAAAGGTTGTTTATTCGTCTTAATGTATTATGATGCTTAATGATAATAAATAAGTTGACACCTCAATTGATTGTAGAGGTTAAGACATAAGAAATTAAAGGGCTTTATTTATGATAAAAACAATTCACAAAAAGCTGCTACTCAGTTTAATCAGTGGTGCGATGTTAGTATCAGTGGCACCAATGCTACAAGCGGCAGATGATACCTCTGCTATTGAGAAACGTTTGCAAACAATTATTCCTAATGATGCGAGTAAAGCACAAATTACCGCGACACCTGTGCCTGGTTTATATCAAATTCAAATTGGCATGACAGTGGTCTATATGTCTAAAGATGGTAAGTATTTGGTTAACGGTAATGTGGTTGATTTAGAAAGTAATAAAAACCTAACGAAAGAGACGCAAGCCAAAACTCGTAAACTGGCTTTAAAGAAAATTCCTGAAAATACCATGATTGTCTACCCAGCAAAAGGTGGAAAAGACAAAGCTAAGCATACTATCACAGTGTTTTCGGATATTGATTGTCCGTATTGTTCTAAACTTCACAAAGAAATTCCTGCTTTGAATGATGCAGGTGTGAATGTGCGTTACCTCTCTTATCCAAGAGCTGGAATGGGTTCTCCTTCGTACCATAAAGCGGTATCAGTTTGGTGTGCAGAGAATCCTGCAAAAAGCATGGATGATGCTATGGCAGGTTTGCCACCGGAAAGCAAGCAATGTAAAAATCCTGTTAGAGACCACATGATTCAGGCAGAGTTGTTTGAAGTGAATGGTACTCCTAATATTATTTTAGACAATGGTGAATTATTGCCTGGCTATGTACCGGCCAAAAAGTTGATTACGATTTTAAATCAGCCATAACTAAGTACTGTTCTTAGGATGCAAAAAAGCCCTCAGATGAGGGCTTTTTCGTTTTAAAGGGAAGGTTATCAGTTTATATTTATAGCTCACCCCATTTTTTTCGCTTAGTTGGTGGTCTAAAGAAACGCCCTAGAAGTAAACCTAATAGTAAAACGCCACCTCCTGTTAAGAACCATTGGCGTTTGATGGAGTCGTCAGATTCATCAATTTGCTCTTTCATAATGGTGTTTTGGTTTTCAAGTTGCGTTAAGCGCATTTTCATCTCTTGATTTTGTTCATCAAGCTCAACGGCGTTACTTGAAACATCTTTGAGGTGTTCTAGCTTTTTACCAAGTTCAAACTTCTCTTGTTTAATACTAGAAAGTTGAGTGTCAGTCTCTTCGTAACGGGTTTTTAGTGTAGCAAGCTCTTGTTGAAGCGCGTTGTACTTTTCTTCAATATCCGTTGTTTTTTTGATTTGAGTAGTAAGTCTATCTTTAGCAACTGGTTGATTTTGTAAAAGGCTTGATGGAAGCCAACCAGTGTAAGTTTTAGACCCTTTTTTATACTGTACTTGCGCCCAGCCACTTTTGTTCACTTCTAAAATTTTAACCGGTTCACCCGATTTAAGCATACGGGATATCTTATATTTATATCCAGCGCCACGGCGTAAAGGTACTTCTAAAGAGTCGCTTATGTAGTTGGTATAACCTTTAGTAGCGGCATGCGTAGCACTAATAGGGGCCGATACCCCAATTATTGCAACCAGTAGCAAGCTTAATGATGCATGCTGTATCGGTTTAAAGCTGCTGAATTTTTTCATGTTGACCTTCTAAATTATTAAGAGCGGTTTCATAATCGCTTAATTTTTTACGTTCGTTTGCAACAACTTCTTCAGGTGCTTTAGCCACAAAACCGGCATTGTTTAATTTACCGCTTAAACGTTTAATTTCACCTTGTAACTTAGTCATTTCTTTTGCTAAACGTGCCAGTTCTGCATCTTTATCGATTAAGCCAGCCATTGGAATAAGTACTTTCATTTCACCGACGAGCGCCACTGCAGATTCAGGTGCATTGGTTTCATCTTCAAGAACGGTAATATTTTCTAGTTTGGCAAGCGTTTGTAAATACACTCGGTTGTTCTTTAACCAGGCCTGGTCGTTTTCGTTTAAGCCGGCAAGTAAGACTTCTAAAGCTTTACTTGGTGCAATATCCATTTCAGAGCGAATCTTACGCACACCGACGATAAACTGTTTTACCCATTCCAATTCGGCAATAGCGGCAGTATCGATTTTGCTTTCATCGGCTTGAGGATAAGCTTCAAGCATAATGGTATTTCCACTTTTCCCTGCTAATGGCGCAACGGCCTGCCAAGCTTCTTCGGTGATAAATGGAATAATAGGGTGTAGTAAGCGTAATAAAGTTTCTAAAACACGAACCAGTGTTTTACGTGTACCACGTTTTGCCGCATCTGAACTGTCTTTGTTTAGAATCGGTTTAGCGAGTTCTAAATACCAATCACAGTATTCGTTCCAAGTAAATTCGTAAAGGGCTGTTGCGGCTAAATCAAAACGATAAGCGGCAAAGTGTTTTTCTACTTCTGATTCTACTTCTTGTAAGCGTGAAGTAATCCAGCGATCTGCTAATGACAGCTCAACTTCTAAAGATTCGTCTACACCTGTGTCGAATCCTTCAGTGTTCATTAGAACGTAACGAGTAGCGTTCCAAAGTTTGTTACAGAAGTTACGGTAACCTTCAGCACGGTTTAAATCAAAACGGATATCACGACCTGTTGAGGCTAAAGAAGCAAATGTGAAACGAATGGCATCGGTACCAAATGCAGGAATTCCGTCAGCGAATTGTTTGCGGGTAGATTTTTCAATCTTCGCGGCCTTTTCAGGCTGCATCATGCCGTAAGTACGTTTTTTAACAAGATCTTCTAGTTCAATACCGTCAATTAGGTCGATAGGGTCTAAAACATTCCCTTTCGACTTAGACATTTTTTGGCCTTCACTATCTCGCACTAAACCGTGTACATAAATTTGTTTAAATGGCACTTCTCCGGTGAATTTTAGTCCCATCATAATCATGCGGGCTACCCAGAAGAAGATGATGTCAAAACCTGTAACGAGTACAGATGTTGGGTGGAATTTTTCTAACTCAGGTGTTTTTTGTGGCCAGCCTAATGTTGAGAAAGTCCATAGAGCGGAACTGAACCAGGTATCAAGCACATCGTTGTCCTGACTAAGTTCAATATCTGCTCCTAAGTTGTTTTTATCACGAACTTCAGCTTCGTCACGGCCAACATAGACATTGCCATCTTTGTCGTACCAAGCAGGGATACGATGTCCCCACCAGATTTGACGAGAAATACACCAATCTTGGATATTATTCATCCATTCAAAGTAAGTGTTTTCCCAGTTTTTAGGCACAAATTCAATATCACCGTTTTTAACTGCATCGATGGCTGGCTTAGCAAGTTCTTCAACGGCTACATACCATTGGTCGGTTAGAAACGGTTCAATAACCGCGTGTGAACGGTCGCCACGAGGCACCATTAAAGTATGCGGTTTAATATCTTCCATTAAGCTAAGCTCTTCCAAATCAGCAATGATTTGCTTACGAGCTTCATAACGGTCCAGGCCTTGGTACTTTTCAGGTGCTTCATCGTTAATGGCTGCATCAATGGTGAAAATATTCAGCATCGGTAGGTTATGGCGTTTACCCATGTCGTAATCGTTAAAATCGTGAGCAGGGGTGATTTTTACACAACCTGTTCCAAATTCTAAATCAACATAATCATCGGCAATAATTGGGATTTCACGGCCTACTAGGGGCAGGGTAATCGTCTTACCAATTAGGTGTTGGTAACGTTCATCATCAGGATGAACTGCAACCGCTTGGTCACCCAACATGGTTTCTGGACGAGTGGTAGCAACCACTAAATGACCTGAACCATCTGTTAATGGATAGCGCATGTGCCAAAGGTTACCTTGTTCTTCTTCAGAAATAACTTCTAAATCAGAAACAGCAGTGTGAAGGATAGGGTCCCAGTTAACTAGACGTTTACCACGGTAAATTAAGCCTTCTTCATGCAATTTAACAAAAACTTCTTTCACGGCTGATGACAGTCCGTCATCCATGGTAAAGCGTTCACGACTCCAATCTGGAGAAGCACCCATGCGGCGTAATTGTTTGGTGATAGTACCGCCTGACTCTTCTTTCCATTCCCAAATCTTTTCAATGAACTTATCACGGCCTAAGTCATGACGAGTTAAGCCTTGAGCGGCAAGCTGGCGTTCTACCACCATCTGAGTTGCAATACCCGCATGGTCAGTACCAGGTTGCCAAAGGGTGTCATTACCTTTCATACGGTTGTAGCGGATTAAGGTATCCATAATGGTATCTTGGAAAGCGTGCCCCATATGAAGACTACCAGTCACGTTTGGTGGTGGAATCATTATGCTATAAGGGTCAGCGTCAGGTTTTTGAGGTTTAAAATAACCTTGGTTTTCCCAAGTTTGGTACCACTTTGTCTCGATTGTATTTGGGTCGAAATGCTTTTCCATAGAACTCTTAATCTGCTCGTAAATTTTTAAAGTAATAATCGCGTGATTATAACAATCGGTAAGCGCTCTGTCTTAACTATGTGAAGGCAAAAATAAAGGTTTTTTTTAAGTGTTTCTTGGGTAACCAGGCCTGGTAGGTTTTTTAGTGCTTTTTCAGACAAAGTTAAAAGGCAAAAAAAACGGCAGATAAACTGCCGTATAGCCTTCTAGGAGGAAGAAAGTTAATTCCTTTTAAATGACTTTATACTCAATTTTGAGACCTTTCAGCACCTCTCGTGTTAAGGTCTCTTATTAGCTGTTCAAAAGCTGTAACACAGAAGCCCTTGATTGATTTGTCTGCGCTTGCATGGCAATGGCACTATCTTGTAGTACGTTCTGGCGAACTTGTTCGCTAAGTGCACGAGCGTAGTCCGTATCATTGATTTGACTACGAGCGGCAAAGGTATTTACATTTTGATTTTGAAGGTTGTCTATGGCCGAGCTCAAGCCGTTTTGTTGCGCACCAAGTTCACTTCTTTGAATACCAAGTTGCTCTATTGCAGTTGTAATGCCGTCAATGGCCGTTGCCGCATTAGCAGAATTAGAAATATCTAAACCACTAATAGCAAGTCCGTCAATTGTAAAGTTTGGAAGGTTTAATTGGCTGTTAGATTCACCTAGTGCAATATCAATGGAGCTATTATCGCCATTTAATAAGTTCTGATTGTTGAAAGAGGTGGACTCTGCTATTTGAGTAATACCTTGAATGTTTTGCTGAAACTCTTGGTTTAATATATTTCGCTGTGAGTCGTTCAGTGTGCCATTGGATGCTTGATTAGCAAGTTCATTCATGCGCTGTAAATAGGAGTTAATAGAACTGCTTGCACCATCTGCTGTTTGGAGCAATGAAATGCCTTCATTGGCATTACGGGTAGCCATATCTTGAGTATCTATTTGGTTTGTTAGAGAGCCAACAACCGCTTGCCCAGCCGTGTCATCAGCAGATTGATTGATGCGTTGGCCACTCGTTAAACTTTGAGTCACAGGAGATATGTTTGGTGAATACAAACTTGGTGAAATTGAGGAATAACTGTTGATTGCCATGATAAAATCTCCAAACAGAACGTTAACTTTATAGCTTCAGTTTACGCTTTTTAATGAGTGAAGGAAAGAAAAAATGTCTTGTTGTTCAGGTGGTTACTGTCAATTTAAGTTTCCAGAAGGGCCGCCATTGATTGATAATGCGGTGGCTACTTTAAATGCAAATTATCAATTTTTGCCGTATGGAACTTTATTGCAAGCGGGTGAAACCGTGCGTATTTGGATGCAGAATGGCAAGACTAAAACCGTTTTATTGGAAGAAAAAATACCTTTACAAATTACCGATGAAGGGCCGGTACCGTTAACGGATTATTCCAAGGATGAATTGCCTTGGCAGTTGATTGCTTTAGATAGTGGGTTTTCTTATGAGGATTTAATGGATTGGAAAAATCACCCTCTGTATAGTCCAGACGAACCAACAGTTTTGCTAAAATTTAATCATCCAATAGAGGTGAAGCCTACTTTAAAAATGATGTTTTTAAAGTGGTTATACAAAATTAGAAATTTATAAAGTTAAATATGTTGATTTAGAAAATAGCTGATAAATAAAAAGCCCCTTGCGGGGCTTTTTTTGTAGCTACTTTTAAAGTTTCTGATTACTGCATAACAAAGCGATCTAAGTATACATCTTCAAGCAAATCAGGGTAGAGTTTATGCTCTTCTAAAACTTCACGAGCCACTTTTAAAATTTCAGCACGTAGTTCATCAGGACCATTTGGCGTTTTAAGTTTTGAATAGGTTTGATTACGTAGAAGTCGATCAATATCATTTTTAAGAATAGGGCGTAAGTGCTCCATTTCTACTTCTACTAGTTGAGGGTAGTAAGACATAAACTTCAAATCAATAGCTAGGAATTTGGCTTTTCCTTCCCCTCGAAAGTTTACAACGACTTTATCCATAGAAAAATACTTTGGAACACGCTCTGCAGGGGGTTCAAACTGTTTGTACTTTGGTGAGTAACTTAGACCTTCCGCTTCTTCTGATGCCTGAACTACAGACATTGGAAGCCAGAAAAGTGAGGTTAGAAGTAATGGTATAAACAGGTTCTTTAGTTTAGAAGTCATTGAAGTACTCTAGATGTTGTTAAGTTTGTATCGTGTACGCTAACTTTATTAAGCGTGACTTATATATGTTCAATTTGCCTGATTACATTGGTTTTGAGAAGAGGTAAATGAATGGATTGTTTAATAATCTATTATCTGAAAGAGGTGTGCTAAAAAAGGTGGGGGGTGGGGGTATAAAAAAACCCCGCAGAAGCGGGGTTTAAACTAAATCAACGAGGAGTTTGTGTTTTAGAAAACACTTTAGTTTTTTTTGAGATTAAGATTTTGAACCGAATTCTGGGTACGCTTCCATACCACATTCAGAGTGGTCAACACCTTCGTACTCTTCTTCTTCACTTACACGGATTCCCATAACCGCTTTGATGATACCCCATACAATTAAGCTTGTACCGAATACCCATGCAAAGATAACGCCGATACCTGTTAACTGAGCAACGATAGTTGCATCAGGGTTTGTGAAAGTAACTGCGATTAGACCAAAGATACCTACAACACCGTGAACCGAAATAGCACCAACTGGATCATCGATTTTTAATTTAGAATCGATAAATAAGATAGCTAATACTACGATGATACCACCAACAAGACCGATTAGAGTCGCTTCCAAAGCAGAAGGAGTTAGAGGTTCTGCAGTAATTGCTACTAGACCAGCTAGAGCACCGTTAAGCATCATTGTTAAATCTGCTTTACCAAACTTGATTTTAGACATTAGTAATGCACCGATAACACCACCAGCAGCTGCCATTAATGTGTTAACAAAAATCATTGCAACAGCGTTTGCTTCGTCAACGTTTGAGATTTTAAGCTCAGAACCACCGTTGAAACCAAACCAACCTAACCAAAGGATGAAAGTACCTAAAGTTGCTAGAGGAAGGTTTGCACCAGGGATCGCACGAGATTCACCGTTTGCACCATACTTACCTTTACGAGCACCAAGTAGAAGTACACCAGCTAAAGCAGCAGAAGCACCAGCCATGTGAACAACACCAGAACCAGCGAAGTCAAGGAAACCTAAACCATCAAGGAAACCACCACCCCATTTCCAGAAACCTTGCATTGGGTAGATGAATGCTGTGAATACAATTGCGAATGCAAAGAATGACATTAACTTCATACGTTCAGCAACCGCACCAGAAACAACTGACATTGCAGTGGCAACGAATACAACTTGGAAGAAGAAGTCAGACATGCCTGAATAATAAGGCGCGTCATCACCACCAACAATTACGTCAGCAACAGCATTATCGCCACCTATTAAGAAGCTAATTCCAGGGAAGAAGCTGTTTACGGCATCACCAGGGTACATGATGTTGTAACCAACTAACATATACATGATACAGGCGATGGCAAAAAGCCCGATGTTCTTAGCTAAAATTTCTGTTGTGTTTTTTGAGCGCACAAGACCGGCTTCTAACATAGCAAAACCGGCAGCCATCCACATTACTAATGCACCAGACATTAGAAAGTAAAAAGTATCAAGTGCGTAACTTAATTGTAGTACTTGTTCCATAATTATTTCCTTTCTTAAAGAGCGATGTCGCCAGATTCTTCTGTACGAATACGTACAGTCTGTTCTAGAGGCATGACAAAGATTTTTCCGTCACCGATTTTCCCGGTTTTTGCTGAAGAGCTAATCGTTTCAATAACGCTGTCTAGCTTTTCATCACTTACTGCGATTTCTAATCTAATTTTAGGTAAGAATTCAATCGCGTATTCCGCACCACGATAAATTTCTGTGTGACCTTTTTGACGGCCAAAACCTTTAGACTCTGTTACTGTCATACCTTGCACATCAATATCATGAAGTGCTTCGCGTACGTCATCGAGTTTAAAAGGTTTGATAATTGCAACTACCAGTTTCATACTAACCTCTCGTATAAATTAATAAAATAATGTTCGCCG
>JAUUDE010000040.1 GCA_030826915.1 Thiomicrospira sp. | reverse complement strand
CGAGAAGAGCTTGATGAGTTCTATGAGTTGGTGGATTCTGCTGGTGCTGAAATATGTACACTCCTAACGACTAAGCGTCAAAATCCCGATTCAAAATATTTTATAGGTAAAGGTAAGGCCGAAGAAATTCAGCAGGCGGTTGAATTATATGAAGCCGATGTTGTGATAGTAAATCACGCCTTAACACCCGCACAAGAACGCAATCTTTCAGAACTGGTTGGCTGTCAGGTATTAGACAGAATTGGGCTTATTCTTGATATCTTTGCACAACGAGCCCGTTCACATGAAGGTAAGCTTCAAGTTGAATTAGCTCAACTTAAACGCATGGCGACACGTCTTGTTAAAGGTTGGACTCACCTTGATAGACAGGGTGGTATTGGTGCTCGAGGCCCTGGTGAAACTCAGCTTGAGTCAGATAGACGTTTGGTTCAAGGGCGCATCAAACAGCTAGAATCAAAGATTGAAAAAGTTCGTAAACAGCGAGATTTAGGGCGCCGTTCCCGTAAACGTTCCGAACTGCCTACGATTACCATCGTTGGATACACAAATGCGGGTAAATCCACTCTGTTCAACCATATGACAACTGCCGATGTTTATGCTGAGAACAGACTGTTTGCTACCTTAGACTCTACCTTAAGAAGAGTACATTTGCCTGGTGCTGGGCCTGTTATTTTTGCCGATACAGTTGGTTTTATAAGGCATATTCCTCATGACTTGGTCACGGCTTTTCGTTCAACGTTAGAAGAAACACGTGAAGCGAGCTTGTTGATACACCTGGTAGATGCGGCTGATATTCACCGTGAAGAAAAAATGGCAGATGTCTATGAGGTTATCGATGAGGTCGGTGCATCAGAAGTTCCTCAACTGGTTGTGTT
This sequence comes from Thiomicrospira sp., assembly GCA_030826915.1. GTDB lineage: Bacteria > Pseudomonadota > Gammaproteobacteria > Thiomicrospirales > Thiomicrospiraceae > Thiomicrorhabdus. The sequence goes on along the minus strand of JAUUDE010000040.1, from coordinate 12,857 downwards.
TAATAAAATAGATTTATTAGATCCAGTTATTGAACCTAAGATTGATTTTGATGAGCAAGGGGTTGCGTCACGTGTTTGGGTTTCAGCCCAAAGTGGGCAAGGCATTGATATGCTGATGGAAGCGGTTGCTTCATTCTTTAAAGGGGCTTTTCATACTGTCGATTTAGTATTAGACATGCATGCAGGTAAAAAACGTTCAGAACTCTATAAGTTAGGCACAATCTTAGAAGAGGGTTTTGATGAAGAGGGTAATAGTTTATTTACTATGAATTTAACGGATACTGAATGGCAAACGATTAAAAATTGGCCCGAATTGCATAAAGCAGAACGGATAAAAGCAAAAGAATAAAAAATAATCAAAGCAATATTCTTTATAAAATATTTTAATAGGTGACATTTGCAACGTTACTCTCTAAAATATCGTAATTACAAATCAGGTTTTTGTGTATTTAATTAAACGTATTGCTAAATAAGTGCACAAAAAATATAACCAATGTGAAAGCATGGAGTAAGTGAATGGCTTGGAATGAACCAGGTAAGTCAGACCAAGATCCTTGGGGTAACTCAGGGAATTCTGGCAACAACGGTGGTGGCGATAAAAAACCGCCTAAAAAAAATAACGACGACCTAGATGAGTTATTAAAAAAAGCTCAGAATATTTTAGGTGGTGCTGGCAATAAGCTAGGCAATAATGGCGGTGGAATTGGTGGAATCGGTGGCTCCGTTATTTTTGCTGTCATCGTTATTGTTTGGCTTCTATCTGGTATTTACATCGTTGATCCTGCTGAACGAGGTGTTGTGACGCGTTTTGGTGCTTTTGTTGAAGAGACAAAAGCTGGGCCGCATTGGCATATACCTTACCCAATTGAAAATGTTCGTATTGTGAATGTTGATCAAATTCGTACAGCAGAAATTGGTTATCGTTCTGATGCTCGTAACCGTTCTGGAAATGTACCAACAGAATCTTTGATGTTAACCAAAGATGAAAACATCGTTGATTTAAAAATAGCGGTTCAATACCAGGTTCAAAGTGCTAATCAATATTTATTTGATGTGTCAGATCCTGATGTGACATTGCGTGACGTTATTGAGAGTGCATTACGTGAAGTTGTGGGTCAGAGTACAATGGATTTTGTTCTGACGGAAGGGCGTAATGAAGTGGTTGCTCGTGTACAAGAATTAGCTCAAGAGCGTTTATCTGCTTATAAAACAGGTTTAATTATTACTAGTGTTAACTTGCAGGATGCTCAACCACCTGAGCAAGTTCAGTCAGCTTTTGCCGATGTTGTTAAGGCCCGAGAAGATAGAGAACGTGTTATAAATGAAGCGGAAGCATATTCAAACGATATTCTTCCTCGTGCTCGTGGTAAAGCCGCTCGTGAACTTGAAGAAGCTAGTGCTTATCATGATCGTGTTATTGCGCAGGCAAAAGGTGAATCTTCACGTTTTAGTAGCATTGTAGCCGAGTACCAGAAGGCTCCTGAAGTCACTCGTAAGCGTTTATATATTGATGCGGTTTCAAATGTTTTAGGCAAAACTAGCAAAGTGTTTATGGGCTCTGAAAGTGCGAGCAATCTTATGTATTTACCCTTAGATAAAATGATGGGTGCGAACCAATCTAATATTCCTTTTAAAATGGATGTTCCAAAGGCAGCACCAACCGTAAAACAAAATACGACTAATGCGAACAGCACAACGAATAATTCTAATAAACCAAATATTCGTGAGTTTTTAAGAAATAGGGAGCTACGTTAATGAAATCATTATTTTCAATTTTTGTGGCAGCAGTTTTATTTGTTGCTAGTAGCTCTGTGTATGTTGTGAACCAGTGGGAAACTGCAGTGGTTTTACGATTAGGTGAAATTGTAAAGGCTGATGTTGAACCAGGCCTGCACTTTAAAACACCTTTTATTAACAATGTGCGTAAATTTGATTCACGTTTACAAACTTTAGATGCGGCTCCTGAACGTTATCTTACTAGTGAAAAGAAAAACCTAGAAGTGGATTCTTTCGTTAAGTGGCGTATTAAGGATGTTGAAAAGTTCTATACAACAATGAATGGTGATAACCGTTTAGCCAGCATGCGTTTGGGTCAAATTGTAAAAGATGGTTTACGTGCTGAGTTTGGTAACCGTACGGTAAAAGAAGTTATTTCTGGTGAACGTGTTGAAATTGCTAATAAGATTAGAGTTTCGACTGCTTCTGCAGCAACATCATTCGGAATTGAAATCGAAGATGTGCGTATCAAACGAATTGACCTTGCTAAAGATATCAGTGAATCTGTTTATCGTCGAATGGAAGCTGAACGAAACCGAGTAGCCAAAGATTTACGCTCTAAAGGGGCAGAGTCGGCTGAAAAAATTCGTGCGGATGCTGATCGTCAACGTGTAGTTATTTTAGCGGATGCGTACAGTAAAGCAGAAATCCTTCGAGGTAAAGGGGATGCAACTGCAGCAGATATTTATGCTCAAGCCTATAACAAAGATGCAGAATTCTATGCTTTCTACCACAGCATAAATGCCTACCAGGCTTCATTTAAAGAGAAGTCGGACATTATGCTTGTTGATCCAAATTCTGATTTCTTCAAGTACTTTAATCAATCAGATAATTAATATTACTCAATAAACAAAAACGTAAAGGTGGGGCAACCCACCTTTTTTATGGATATATGTTAGAAACCACTTTGCTTACCGCAATCGCCTTAGTTTTTATTTTAGAAGGGCTGCTGCCTTTTATCTTTCCTGCTGGCTGGAAAAAGATGATGTCTGAAGCCATAAAACTTTCAGAACGTGATTTGCGTGTTATGGGGTTGGTTTCCATAATAATCGGTATGGCAATTTTGCTATTATTTAGTGAATAACCTCTACTTGATTTATAATAGTCGTCCTACAGAATTTTATTAAATAAAAAGAAGTTTAAAAATGCAGCAATCTACGTGGTTTACGCCCGAAGGTTTAGAAGACCTCCTACCACCTCAAGCACAAAAATTAGAGTTTTACCGTCGTAAATTAATTGATGGTTTTGAAATGTCTGGTTTTGAACTTGTCCTTCCTCCAATCGCAGAGTTTACCGATTCTCTTTTAACAGGAACCGCAGGCCATATGGCCGTTGATACTTGTCGTTTTACAGATCAAGAGAGTGGTCGTATGATGGGGGTTCGTGCAGATATGACTCCTCAGGTGGCACGTATTGTTAGTAATCGCCTTAAAGCAGACTCTTGTATCTCTCGTTTGAGTTATGTTGGTGAAGTACTTAAAACACGTAACAATAAAGCCAAGGGGTCACGTAGTCCTATTCAAGTGGGGGCTGAAATCTTTGGTCATCATGGCGTAGAGAGCGATATAGAAATTATCGAGTTAATGCTAGAAAGCATGCAAAAACTTGGATTACCAGATATCAAAATGAGCTTAGGCCACGTTGCCATTGTAACTGAATTAATGAAAGTGGCTGAATTTACTCAGGCGCAAACTAAAGAATTCATTGACATCTTGCAGCGCAAAGCGGTTCCGGAGTATGAAATCTTTGTTGAGGGTTTGGAGTTAAACGCAGACTTAAAAGCGAAGTTCGAGCAGTTACCGTTAATGTGTGGTGCGGCTGAAGATGTACTAACTACAGCTAAAACTCAATTAACAGGGCTTTCGTCTGTTTTGGATGGAGCGATTAAACACTTAGCAACAGTCATTGAATCTATTGCTGTCACTAACGGTATTGCTATCCACCTTGATATGGCGGATATGCGTGGTTACCAGTACCACACAGGAATTATTTTTGCCTGCTACAGCGGTGGTACTTTACAGCCAATTGCTAAGGGTGGCCGTTATGACAACATCGGTTCTGTGTTTGGTTTAGCTTTACCAGCAACCGGTTTCAGTTTGGATTTACGTTCTGCCTTAGATTTACTCAAAGACGTTCAATTAAACGTTAAAGAGACTGTGTTTGCTCCTTTAGTGTCAGACAAGTCACTGCAGGATGCTATTGCAGACCTAAAATCTAAAGGTTTTAGAGTGATTAAGTCTTATGACCTTAATAGCCTGCAAGCGGGTGATAAAAAATTAGTGCTTGAATCAGGTCAATGGTCAGTTCAAACCGCTTAGTTTCCCTCTTTTCGGTTTAACAAAGTAATTTAAGAATTTATACAAGAAAGTTAAGAAGTATTTTATGTCAAAACGAAATATTGTTGTTGTTGGTACCCAGTGGGGAGATGAAGGTAAAGGAAAGATTGTTGACCTTCTAACGGATCGTGTTTCTGCCGTTGTTCGATTTCAAGGTGGACATAATGCCGGTCATACTCTGGTTATTGATGGTAAAAAAACGGTTCTACACTTAATTCCATCTGGAATTCTACGTGAAGACGTTGAATGCTTAATTGGTAATGGCGTAGTGTTAGCGCCTGACGCTTTAGAAAAAGAGGTTGCTCAATTAGAAACAACAGGCCTGGCTGTGCAAAGTCGTTTAAAGATTAGTGATGCTTGTCCATTAATTTTGGACTATCACGTTGCTTTAGACCAATCACGTGAAATTGCTCGTGGCAATAAGGCAATCGGTACTACTGGGCGTGGTATTGGGCCTGCTTATGAAGATAAAGTTGCTCGTCGTGGTTTACGTGCTGGTGATTTCAAAAACATGACAACATTTAAAGCCAAATTAAAAGAGACTTTAGATTATCACAACTTTATGATTGAAAATTACTACAAGGCCGAACCCGTTTCATTTGACGTGTTGTGGGAGAAGTGTGAGCGTTATAGCAAAATGATTCTTCCGATGTTGGCGGATGTACCTAATCTGATTGCAGAATACAACGCTGCAGGTAAAAACTTAATGTTTGAAGGTGCTCAAGGAACTTTGCTTGATATTGATCACGGTACATATCCTTATGTAACGTCCTCTAATACTACCGCAGGTGGTGCGGGGCCTGGCGCAGGTATTGGACCAACTGACTTAGATTATATTTTAGGTATTACCAAAGCTTACGCGACTCGTGTGGGTAGTGGGCCATTCCCTAGTGAGTTGTCCTATAACTGTGATACAGACGAGGGTGATCCGATTGGTAAAGAACTCGGTACACGTGGACATGAGTTTGGTGCAACAACAGGGCGTCAACGTCGTTGTGGTTGGTTTGACTCTGTGGCGTTACGTCGTTCTGCACAGATTAATGGTCTAACCGGTATGTGTTTAACCAAATTGGATGTAATGGATACACTTAAAGAAATTAAAATTTGTACCTCTTATACCCAAAATGGCGAAACCTTGTTATTGCCACCTGCAAGTGCAGATGAGTATGAGTCTTGTGAACCAAACTATGTCACCATGCCTGGTTGGCAGACTTCAACGGTAGGTATTGAGTCTTGGGATGACTTACCTGAAGAAGCTAAGAACTATATCGCTTTTTTAGAGAAAGAGGTTGGGATTCCTGTTTCAATTCTTTCTACAGGTCCAGATCGTTCTGAAACATTGGTGATTCAAGATCCATTTGCATAAGCCTCATTAGTCTTATATGCCTTCTTTAGGCTATTTTTATAAAGGTTATATACTAAAAGCCCCATCAATTTGATGGGGCTTTTTGTTATTACGAAAACTAGTTTTATATCGCGATGTTTTATTTATAGCTTTCTAACGCCTTACGGTATTGTTTAGGTGAGAGTACAGATTTAACAAAATTTCGGCATTGTAGTTTTGCCATCATCAAATCATGTCTGATATATAAACTTTCACGACCAACTTTGGCCACCATTTTTGATGGAAAGTTCTCAAGTGCCATCTTTTTTGCTCTGGCTTCGGTTGCAGTAAGCTTTTCAACCATAGGGTGTACCTTAGGAGCGTTTTGCTTATGGTAGCCTTTTAAGGCTTTCATTTGCTCTTTGCTAATTTTTAATTTCTTTTTGTTCTGCTTAATGTGTTTCATAAGATTAGGCATAAAGCTGGCATGCGCTAACTGTTTAAAAAATTCAGCAGATGGTTTGGCTGCTTTTTTGTTGTCTGAGGCATAGCTGACAGGTGAAACTCCACCTAAAGTTATTGCTCCAATAGAAAGGGCAATCAATATCTTTTTCATCTAAGTACTTCATTATTTTTTGTTTTAGTTTGTGCAATTCATAATTGACTATAGCTTAATCCATTTAATCTGCCAAAGATTACAGCGCTTTCTAGCAATGAAATACGTTATATAGGATTGAATTTGTTTATGAGTGATTGCATTCATTCAGATTTATAAGGGGAGTGTTTAATGCATTCTTTCATGTAGGCATCGACGCCTTGCTGTTCTTGTTTTATAAATTGCTGTATACCTTGTTCAAAAGGGTTAAAGGGTAACCAATGGGTTGATTGCATAGAAACGGGGCTAAAACCACGTGCAATTTTATGTTCACCACCTGCGCCAGGCTCAAAGACTTGTAACCCATTTTTTATTGCGTACTCAATGCCTTGGTAAAAACAGACTTCAAAGTGAAGGTGTTTTACCTCTTTAGCCGCTCCCCAATGCCTTCCGTATAGGTGGGTGTCAGATTTAAACATTAATGCACCTGCAATACACTCATCATTTAAGTCAGCTAAAACTAAGACAATATTGTCTGCCAATGATTGACCAATGCTTTTAAAAAAACCGATATTTAAAGTTGGTGTACTCCATTTCTCAATAAAGGTTTTTTGATAGAAAAAATCAAAATCCTGCCAATCTTTTTTAGTAGCTTTGTGCCCATCTAAAATTCGATAAGTGATACCTGTTTGTTGAATCGCCTTACGTTCTTGGCGAATGTTTTTACGTTTCTTAGGTTTTAACTGAGCTAAAAAATCATCAAAGGTTTGATAGTTTTGGTTGTGCCAGTGAAACTGACAATCGTGCCTGATATAACTGTTTTCATTATGTTGATTTGCTAACCAAGATTGCTGTTCGGGATTGGCAAAAAGAATGTGTGCACCGCTCATGTTTTGCGTTTCGCAAAAATCGGTCATGCTGTTAAATAGAATTTGTCTGAGTTGATTTTTCTTTTCGGGATTATCGGTGGCTTTTTGTATTAAAAAACGTTGTCCTAAAACCGGTGTATAAGGCGTGGCTGAAACCAGTTTAGGATAGTAAGGCAAACCAATGCTATTCCAAGCTTGCTCCCAGGCCTGGTCAAATACAAATTCACCATAGTTGTTATGTTTTTCATATAAAGGTAAAGCGGCAGCAAGTTTGTTTTGAGTATCGTATATTGCGATATGATGCGGAATCCAACCGTACTTTTCACTGACACATTGATGTTCTTCTAAGGCGTGTAAAAAACCGTATTTGAGAAAAGGGTGATTACCCTCAACTAAAGCGTCCCATTCCGAAGAAGGTATTTCATTGATAGCATTGTGAATTTGAATGCGGTATTGACTGTTTGTCATGCTTTGTTCGATACAATTAACAGGCCTGGTAAAACTCTACTAGGCTATTTAGTGAGTAAGATTGCTCATAATAACATTAAAAACGGCCATTTTTATAGTCCGAAAACGCTTGTTCAATCTCCTGTTGAGTGTTCATCACAAATGGACCACCTCGGGCAATTTCTTCATTGATTGGTAAGGCGGCTAGCATTAAAAATCGAGTGTTATCCACCATTGCTTTAGCTGAAATCACTTCTCCATGACTTAACACAGCAAGTTCTCTAGCAGATATAGTTTGGGTTGCTGTATTGGCATTTAATAAGCTGATTGAGCCCGATATCATATAGATAAAAGCGTTTGCATTGGTATCTATGTTTTCTTCAAAAGTTACGTTTAGTGGTAAATTCACATCCAGCATCAATGGTTGAATATAATCATTCTTAACAGGGCCAACGGTTCCAAGTGATGTCTCTCCTGTAATGACTTTAATCAAGGTTTTTTCTGCACGTTCTTCAATGGCTATTTCAGATGGTGAAAACTCTTGATAGGTTGCATCGACCATTTTGGCATGGCTAGGTAGGTTTACCCAAAGTTGAAAACCCATTAATAAGCCATTATCTTGTTCAGGCATTTCAGAGTGAATAATGCCTTTTCCTGCAGTCATCCATTGCACTCCACCGGCTTTAATAATACCTTCATGGCCTTTATTATCTTTATGATGCATCTGACCGGCAAGAAGGTAAGTCACTGTTTCAAAACCTCTGTGAGGGTGGGGAGGGAAACCCGCAATGTAATCATTAGGATTGTCAGATTCAAAATAATCTAACATCAGAAAAGGGTCTAGATAATTGAGTTCTGTGCTGCCAATTATTCTGGTTAGGTTGACACCTGCACCATCAGAAGCGCTCATTCCTTTGGTTTTTTGGACAATCTCTCTATAGGTTAATGTATTCATACAAACAGCACTCCATTGCTCATTTATAACTCAGGTACTACTATAGGTTACTCCTTGTTTTACTAAGAATAAAGAGATAAAAATAACGGCACTGAAAAAGAAAAGCCCTCAAAAGAGGGCTGTGGCAATGGTAAAACTAAGAGTGTATAACTGTTAATGGGTAAGGGTGTCTTTACCTGTGCTTTGTTGTCCCATTAGGATGTCAATTTCGGCTTGACTGAGATATTCATGTTCATCACTAGGCAATTTACTGGCAACCGCACTTGGTAGCTCGAAATCATAATGCTTCAGCTGGTTTTCATTTAAGCTATTGATGAATTTTTGTAATGCTAAAATGACTTGCCCGTTTAAGTCACGATTGGTCTGTTCAAGAATAATGTCGTGTAGTTGGTTTACCCAGTTCATTTGTGTAGTGCGCACAAGTTCTGAGTGCTCTTGAAGATTACCACTGGCAATAGCGGCAGGATAGGCTTCGGTTAAATTTTTGATATCTTCTATAATCATCTCAGCAATTTGAATCGTTTGCTCTGAAGTTGTTTCAAGTCGTTGGTCGATAAACTCTAAACACGTTTGAACCTTTTGATTGGTATTCATTTTGGCCATGGTAATCTCCTAATGGGCAACGATAATAATGACAAAATATTGACAATTTAATCGTTTTATTTTATTTACACTTACTTCTATATCAAAGGCTATGCCAACTTTTAATTAATGCGAGTTTATGTTTATAACAATATGAAATATAAAGATTATGTCTAATTCACTAAAAGATGAAATTAACTCAAAAAGTATCAAAAAATTGTCATTTTTACTTGCAGAGCAATATCCTGGTTTTGATGTTATTGCGTTTAATCAATCCGTATTTTCTGAAAATTGGCAATCACTCACGCTCAAACAGAGAATCAGAAAAATAACGAATCTATTGCATCAGTTTATGGACAAGAAATATACAGAACAACTAAAAATTTTAATGACAGTATCGGTCAACTTTTCAGGCCTGTTTCATTTTATTTTTGCTGACTTTGTAGAAAAGTACGGACAAAATAATTTTGAAGATTCTATGCAAGCACTCGAGTTATTTACTCAAAATAGTACGGCCGAATTTGCAGTGAGAACGTTTCTTCAATCGGATAGGGAAAAAACAAAAAGGCAAATGCTCAAGTGGTCGGTCAGTGATAATGAACATTTACGATGTTTATCTAGCGAAGGGGTTAGACCAAGGTTACCGTGGGCAACGCATTTGCCTTGGGTTGCAGAAAATCCTGATTGGGTACGACCGATTTTAGAAAATCTAAAATTTGATACAAGCGCTTATGTACAAAAAAGTGTGGCTAACTTGATTAATGATTTATCAAAAAATCAAACGAAATGGGTGCTTACTTTATGTGAAGCTTGGCTAACTAGCGGTAACCAACAAAGTAAATGGATTGTAAAACACGGGTTAAGAACTTTGTTAAAACAAGGCAATACTGAAGCCTTAAAACTACTTGGTTATCTTCCAGCCACGCATATTGCATTAGATAACTGGTATTTGGATAAAGAGATAACGATTGGAGAGCGGTTACATGGTTCTTTAGAACTTACCTCTAGTCAACAATTAGGTCTGTTGCGTATAGAATATGCGATATCATTTTTAAGAAAACACCAGCCTCCATATCGTAAAGTTTTTAAAATTGCGGAATCTAATTATGAAGTCAGTCAAAAGCATCTAAAGTGGAATCATAATTTTAAAATTATCCGCACCCGAGAGTATGTTCCTGGAATGCATATCGTAGAATTAATGATTAATGGGAAAAGTGTGAAAACATCTCAGTTTAACTTGCTGAATCAATCAAAGGCTATAAATGAATAAAACACCGATTCCAATACTGTTTCAAAACCAAGACTTTGTTGTTATTGATAAGCCAGCGGGTTTAAATTTTCACTCTGAAGAGTCACCAGGCCTGGTTGCTTTAGTTCAACAGCAATTGCATCTCGATAAAATATACCCTGTGCATCGTTTAGATAAAATGACTTCTGGGTTGATTCTATTGGCTTTAAATAAAAAAACGGCGCAGCAATTTCAAAGCATGTTTGAACAGCGTCAAATTGAAAAAACCTATATTGCAATTTCTGATCAGAAACCAAAAAAGAAACAAGGTTGGATAAAAGGCGATATGCTTCCTGCAAGAAGGGGTAGTTGGAAATTAGCAAAAACTTTGCATAATCCAGCCATTTCCCAGTTTGAAAGTGTTTTAATTCAACCGGGTGAACGCCTTTATTTCTTAAAACCCAAGACAGGTAAAACCCATCAGCTTAGGGTAGCGATGAAAAGTATTTCAGCACCTATTTGTGGTGATGATCGTTATGCGGATGCAAATGCAGCCAAACACGAAGACAGGGGTTATTTGCATGCATATTTACTACGCTTTACTTTAAACGGAAAACCGTTTGAGTTTATAAAAAAACCGAATTCAGGAAAACGCTTTACACAGCAGGCCTGCCAAGAATTATTACAGGCCTGGTTACAAACAGATAAAAGTAGCAATTAAGTGAACTTAACCAAGTTACTAACGAAAATAATGAATTAGAGAAAACATATGAGCAATGAACAAGCTCCTTTTTGGGAGACAAAAACCTTAGATGAAATGACACAGCAAGAGTGGGAGTCGTTGTGTGATGGCTGTGGGCTTTGTTGTCTAACTAAATTGCAGGATGATGAAACCGATGAAATTGTTTATACCAGTGTGGTTTGCCCTTATTCAGATTTAGAGACGGGCGCTTGTAAAGATTATGCTAACCGTACCGTAAATGTGCCGAGTTGTGTGCAGTTAACAAAAGAGAGGGTGGCTGAGTTTGACTGGCTTCCTGATACATGTGCTTATCGCATGATTTACAGAGGGCAGGGGTTGGCGGATTGGCACCCATTAGTCTCCGGAACTAAGGCAACCCTGAAGTTAGCTCATATTGGCTTGAACTCTATTCCTGTTGTGGTTGATGTTCCTAATCTTGACTATGAAAACTTCCTCATAGATAAGCCCTAAAAACAGTGGTTTATCATTGATTATTAATTTCAATAACAATCTAATTTTTTGTTAGCAATACATATTAGAAATTACTTATAAAAGCTTGGTTTGTTCTAAATAAAAACCTTTGATTTGTGAAACGTATGCAAAGCTTGCAAACTACCCCAGGTGGCGAACTACATTTACAATATTATTCAATAATATATAATTGCATATGAAAATCGCTTGGTTGTGGCTTTGATGTTGCCTATAAAGGTATTATTTACAGGTTACATATTTGTTGTAGGTCTAGGCTTAATGATGGCAGGTGCACAAATTATGTTAACCCACGGTATGGCTGATGGAAAGTTTGGTCTATCTGTTGATGATATTGTTTACAGTTATTACGGAAATCGAACTGGATCGAAGCTTGAAAGTAAACTGAATGGTTCAATGAAAGACAAAGCGACACCAGAAGAAAATTTGACACTAATTAAGTGGGCTAGAACAGGAGCTGATGAAGCGCAATGGAAATCAACTATAAAGCCTATTGTTGATGCAAAGTGTGCTATGTGTCATGCCAATATTCCAACATTACCAAATGTGACTCAATACGATGTGATTCATGAAATTGCTCAAGTTGATCAAGGGGCAGAGATAGGGTCTTTAACTCGAGTTTCTCATATTCACTTATTTGGTATTTCTTTTATCTTCTTCTTTATTGGTTTAATTTTCTCAATGGCGGTAGGATTTAAGCCCTGGATCAAAGCTACAATTATTTTTGTGCCTTTTGCCTTTTTAGTTCTTGATATTGCATCATGGTGGTTAACTAAAATGAATCCAAACTTTGCGTACTTTGTTATTGTAGGTGGGTTTGGGTACAGTTTAGCTGCAAGTATTATGTTATTCACGTCACTATATCAGATGTGGATTATGCCTTTAAGAGGGCAAAAATCTGATGAGAATACTTGGCAAGGTTAGTTTTTAGGCTTGCTCTAAATCATCTTTTGTTCACAAAGTTTTTGAACAAAAGGAATCAAAAATAACCTGAGTCATTTGCTCGGGTTTTTTTATCTGCACTATCATAACTATTATCGTGCGTATCTTGCACGTTCACCTCGTTTTTCCTCACACCTATTAGTTTAAACGTTTTTTAAAGATTATGTTTCTTAATGAAAACAAGTCATTGTAATCCTCACAAGTCTCTGATTGTAATTTGCTATTGCTAAAAAAAATTGCGGACGATGAGCTGCAGATTGTTTATGATGGGAAGGTAGTTTCTTTTTTATGGTTAAGTCATGGTTGCCATACATTAAATAAAAGTCAGTGATAATGCCTGCTGGAGCTACCATGTGATTGTTTATGGGTTTTCGCATTTTACACCTACTATTATTTATCTAGGCAGGATGCAAGTGATAACAAGGTAGAGGTTGTAGTGGTCTAATAAACCCGAACGCTTTTTTAGGTGGTAAACTCCATCCAAAAGAGGTGTTCAATGACAAGACAAAGACGATCATTCACAACAGAATTTAAACGCGAAGCAGCTCAGCTAGTTTTAGATGAAGGTTACT
>JAUUDE010000067.1 GCA_030826915.1 Thiomicrospira sp. | reverse complement strand
GGGATAAAAAGCTTAACCAAACTCGGTTAATTAAGTTTATATATTCTAAATACAAACGCCAAAGCTCCCCTTGGAATAAATGGTGCAAAGTTCTTAGCGTAGAGAACGATTAAGCAATTTCGACTGTCCGAAACTGAACTTGCTCAGCAAGTTGCGAGATTGTCAGTGAACAGCTTAGAACTTGCCCATTTATGGAGTGGGGTGCCCTTTTTGTGGTTACTATTTTTAGGCAAGTAAACGAAGAACTCGGCTGCAGAGACGAGAAAAATAGTAACGGGAAGCTTGGTAGAAAATATCAAGGCGAAGTCATTAAATTAAAAGGCTTCTCAACCTTCATGCAATGTAAAGTTAAGCTGAAATCTATATACATAAGGTGACCAGGCCTGGTTAATTTAGATAATTTCTGGGAACTTTGGCCAATGGTAATTGGCATCACCAACGGCGATAAAAAACGGATTTAATAAAGATTCGGTTTGTACATATTGTAATGAATGCCCTGCGGCATTTAACACCGCACCACCAGCCACTTCTAAAATGCATTGTGCCGCACCGGTATCCCATAATGATGTTGGACCAAATCTTGGATAGATATCGGCTTTACCTTCAGCAACCAAACAGGTTTTAAGCGCAGAACCCATCTGTACTTGAGTTGCATGCCCTAACTGTCCCATAAAATGGTCTAAAGCTCCGCCATGTCTGCGGCTGACAGCAACTCTAAATGCTTCTGCATGACCATTGGCAGTGTGCAATGGTAACTTCGCAACGCTAATGGGGTTCGCGTCTTGAATCATCGCATTCCAGTCAAATTCAAGCGCCACTTTTGAAGGCATTAAGTTTTCAAATTTACCGACCGTACTTTGTGTTATGCCATCGCACTTTTGCGTGGCAAAATACATATTGCCAAGTTCCGTACCATACACCACTCCCAGAACTGGTCTATGGTTATGAATTAATGCGATATTGACGCTGTATTCACCTGTTTTAGCAATAAATTCTTTGGTTCCATCCAATGGATCAACCAACCAATAGGTTGACCAGGCCTGGCGCTCTGAAAATGGTACTTTACTGACACTTTCTTCAGTAACTAATGGGATATTCGGAGTTAATGCTGTAAGAGCTTGGCAAATGAAATCATCTGCCGCTTGATCTGCTTCGGTAACAGGTGAACCGTCAGATTTTTTTTCGACACCTACGGCTTCTTCTTGATGATAGTACTGTGATATAAGCTGGCCAGCATCGTAAGCAATTTGACAAACATTTGGCAACCAGCGGTTAACAGGGATAAAAGTGTGTGACATAAATATCCGTTTGATAAAAGTTATAAAGTTAAATGTAGTTTCGTTCTTTTAAAATCAACATGAGCGCAGCATAAGCTCTACCCTCGCTAAATTCTGGGTGTTGAATCAACTTGTGCCAATCAGATAAATGCCATTTAACCACTTCCAGTGGTTCTGGCTCATCACCTTCTGCATATTGCTCACTTAACCCCGTGGCTAACACAATATGAGTGTAATGCGTCATATAGCCAGCGGCTAAACTTACAGAATCCAGCAATCTAACTTGTTCGGGTAAATAACCAACTTCCTCTTGGCTTTCTCGAATACTGGCCTCTTTCCAAGTTTCACCAGGGTCTACCTTGCCTTTTGGAAAGCCCAATTCGTACCGACCAACCCCAGCACCGTATTCTCGAATCAGTAAAATATGATCATCATCCAGCAAAGGAATAATCAGCACAGCACCATTTTTGCTACCTAGTAAACGCTCAAAAGTTACCTGTGTACCATTGGAAAACTCAAGCTTTTGTTTTTGTACGGTAAAAATCCGTGACTGAGCAGCAATATTTTCAGCTAAAATAGTGGGAACTTTTTTGGGTGTTTCTTCTGACATACCAATTCACTCAATGATGGCTCAATAAAAATCATCATACGCTAAGGGACATAAATTGCCAATGAGACAAGCATCATCAAACGGCTTACTTGACTGGTCAACCATTAACACTGTGTTATTAGACATGGATGGTACTTTACTTGACTTGCACTTTGACTGGCATTTTTGGATGGATGTCATTCCACAGGCCTATGCAGACAAAAACCAATTAAGCATTGAAGATTCTAAAACCATTATTCATGAAAAAATTCATTCTCTGACTGGCACTCTTAACTGGTATTGTCTAGATTACTGGACAGAAGCGCTGAACCTGCCCATTGCCGAACTAAAGCGAGAACTCAAACATCAAATTAAAGTTCATCCTCAAGTTATGGAGTTTTTAATGTTTTTAAAACAAAATAACAAAACCGTTGTAATGGTGACCAATGCGCACCAAGACAGTTTGGCGGTAAAATTAGAGATGACAGAAATTGGACCTTATTTTGACAAACTCATTTCTGCGCACGACTTAGGCATGCCAAAAGAAGACATTAACATTTGGTCTGAGATACAAAACATCTTGCCTTATAATCCAAATTCAACTTTATTGATTGATGACAATCTCCATGCTTTGACTACCGCTAAAACTTACGGCATAAAGCATTTACTTTGCGCAACTTTTGTTAGCCCTAAACTGGCACCTGTTGATCCAAAAGATTTTGATCATTTCAGCTGTTATTCAGAGATAATGCCGCCAAGATAAATCTTTAAAATTTAAAGAGACCATTACACGAGATAGGTATTGGGACTACGATTGAATTAAATAGACCTTTTCAAGCACCGCATTGCCTTTGCGTTCAAAGGCAAACTCTTCAACCTTTACTACTTTTGCAAACGGTCCAAATAAAGCTCTAATTTCTTTCTCAGAAACTGAAAATGGAGGCCCTTGCATCAGACTCTGATCATATTCCATTGCCACCAGTAAATATTGAGTACCTTTAGGCAATATTGCTTTTAGATGTTGCACATAATCTTGGCGCATTTGTTCTGGTAGCGCCACTATAGCTGCTCTATCGTACACCACCTTAACATCCGCACACTGCTCTGCCGTTAAATGAAAGAAGTCACCACATAACAACGTCATATCAGGTAGCTGATAACTGCAATGATTTTCAGTTTGTACTGGCTTGGCACTCAGCTTGTTTTCTGCCAAAAACTCATCTAGGGCTTGCTGACTTAACTCAATGCCCAAAACCGAATGCCCTTGTTGAGCGAGCCAAATCATATCTAAGCTTTTACCACACAAGGGCACCAGAACAGACTCGTCACCTTTTAGATTCAATTTTGACCAGTGATTTTTTAGGTAAACATTAATATCAGGCTGATGAAATCCCACTACACCACTTGCCCACATATCATGCCAAAAATTTGCTTCCATAGTTGTTATTCCTCTGCCAGTCCTTAGTATCTATCTTATGCAAAGCACTCTATAATAAGGCGCAATATATTAACACAAGGCACTAAAACTACGTGCCGTAAAAAGTGAATGAATTATGAGCTCAAAAACGCCAGATAACAAACCAGATTCAGAACAAAACCAACCGGAAAAGCCAGTAAAAATCTGGCAAAAAAATTGGTTTAAAAACACCATGACCATTGTTCTATTTATTGCTGTATTTTTGGCGATTCGTCCTTTTATGCAAGGTGATGTCATTCATGGTCAAGCACCCAATATGCAAGTTACCAGCATCAATGGCAAAACCTTAGATTTACAAGCCATGAATCAACAAGGCCAACCCGTCTTAGTGCATATTTGGGCGACTTGGTGCCCTATATGTGAAGTCAGTAAAGGCGGCATTGAATCGATTGCGCAAGACTACAAGGTGATAAATATCGCCACTCAGTCGGCTGATGATGAGCAACTGCTTACCTATGCCAAAGAAAACAAGATGAATCCCGACTTTATCGTCAATGATTTAGAAGGAAAATGGCTAAAAACCTTTGGTGCCAAAGCGGTTCCTGCTGATTTTATTATTGCACCCAATGGTGAAATTGAATTTATTGAAGTGGGCTTTACCACGGCTTGGGGCTTACGATTAAGACTTTGGTGGGCAGGCCTGTCAGATTCTAAAACTCAAAAGCAAAACTAAAACATGAAACACGATGGCAAAGTCATCCACAGTAGCCGAGATGAATATGGGCTAATTGAAGTGGTAGAAAACCGAGTTACTCGCAAGCTGTTTTTTGACTCGCCTGTTGAACAAAGTTGTGTCTTCATGAATGCGCCAATGACATTAAACTTTGAATACCAAGAGAAAATCATTCAGCAAATTCAGGATTTTTCGCACACCAAAAAATCCAACCAAACATTTAGGGTATTAATGCTTGGCATGGGTGGTGGCACTATGGCTTTTCACCTTTTTCACACCATTGCGAATATACAAGTGACGGTTGTGGAACTTCGCCAAGCGGTGATTGATTGTGCCTACAATTTCTTTCAACTCCCAGATGAACCAGAGATTGAGTCTGTTCAAGCGGATGCTATTGAGTTTCTTGCTGACAACTCACACCTTTATGATGCCATTATTGTCGATATATTTGATGCCGAAGGTCTACCCTCTTCTTTAAATGATTTAGCCTTTCAGCAAAACCTGTGGCAAAGCCTTAACTCACCAGGCCTGGTTATCTTTAATCTTTGGTATAAATGGGATAAAAAGCAAAACAATGGTAAACCCATACCCACTGAAGAAACCCAACAAGTGCTCGAATTTTGGCAGGTAATGAGTAATGAAAATACGGACTGCACTTTAAATCGCTATAATATCCAATCCAGCCAAAATTTGGTTATTGAAATCCTTAAAAAGTAACGATTTCATTTTCAAACGCACTCATCAACCAATAAGATACAGAAAAAGACACTATGGCCCTTCTATTTTTACGTGACATGTCTCTGAGCTTCGGCGCAGCACCTTTATTTAACAAAGCTTCTCTACAAATTGAAGCCAATGAACGTGTCTGTTTGGTTGGCCGAAATGGTGAAGGGAAATCCACACTGTTAAAAGTGATTGAAGGCGCGATTCAAGCCGATAGCGGTAGTCGTATTGTGCAAGATGGCGTAACCATCGCCAAACTTCAGCAAGAAGTGCCTCATGACATGGTTGGTTCTGTGTTCCACGTTATTTCTGAAGGTTTAGGGAATGCTGGTAAGTTAATTGAAGAGTTTCATGACATCAGTATTCAAATGGAACAAAGTTTTTCCGACGAGCTCATGGCTAGATTCACTCAAGTTCAACAAGAGATTGAAGAGCAAAACGGTTGGGAGTTACAGCAAAAAGTCGACACCATTATCTCCAAACTAGAATTGCAGGCTGATGCCGAATTTTCTAACTTATCTGGTGGAATGAAACGCCGCGTTTTGCTTGCTAAAGCATTGGTGCAAGAGCCTGATATTCTCTTATTAGATGAACCAACTAACCACTTAGACATCCCCTCTATTCAATGGCTGGAAGGTTTTCTTAAAAATGTGCGTTGTTCTTTGGTTTTTATTACTCACGATAGAGCATTCTTACAAGCACTTGCCACACGCATTATCGAGCTGGATAGAGGTAAATTAGCCAACTGGCAGTGTGATTACCATACCTACTTAGAACGCAAAGAGGCGGCTTTAGAAAGTGAAGCCAAACAAAATGCCCTGTTTGATAAAAAGCTGGCTCAAGAAGAGATTTGGATTCGCCAAGGTATTAAAGCCCGCCGTACCCGAAACGAAGGTCGAGTTCGCGCTTTAGAAAAACTGCGTTTAGAACACAAAGCCAGACGAACTCAACAAGGTAAAGCGAATCTGCAACTTAACCGTGCTGAAAAATCGGGTAAACAAGTGGTTGAACTCGAAAACGTCAGTTTTGCTTGGCCTGAAAAAACCATTATTCAAGACTTCAGCGGTGTCATTATTCGTGGTGATAAAGTCGGAATTATTGGTGAAAATGGTTGTGGTAAATCCACCTTAATCGGCCTATTACTTGGTAAACAAGCTCCTACTTCTGGAACAATCACCTTAGGTACCAATCTCGATATCGCCTATTTTGACCAACACCGTGCTCAGTTAGATGAAAATAAGCCCGTGGCTGAAAGTGTTATCGAAGAGAGTGACTATGTTGAAATCAACGGGCAACGTAAACACATTATTGGCTATTTAGCGGATTTCCTGTTTTCGCCAGAGCGTGCTCGTCAGCCTGTTAAATCCTTATCAGGAGGAGAGCGTAACCGGCTGTTATTGGCAAGAGTGTTTGCCAAGCCTTCCAATCTACTGATTCTTGATGAACCAACTAACGATTTAGATGTTGAAACATTAGAGCTACTAGAAGAGCTACTCATGAACTACAAAGGCACGGTGTTGATTGTAAGTCATGACCGAGCGTTCTTAAATAACGTCTGTACAAGCTCTATTGTGTTTGACGCACCTGGTGAAGTGAATGAGTATGTAGGCGGCTATGACGACTGGTTACGCCAGCGTCCAGCCAAATACGCCAACATTCGATCGGCTGCACGTTTAGAGTCTTCTAATTCCAAAACAACCACTGCAGGAGTTAAAGCTGAAAAAGCCCCTAACACAGAAAAAGCACAAACCACCGCGGCAAAACCCGAAGCTAAAAAAGCAACTAAAAAAGCGGTTAAATTAAGCTACAAAGACCAGCGTGAATACGATGCGTTACCAGAGTTGCTTGAAACCATTGAAAGCGAACTAGAAGCCCTCAACGAACAAATAGCCCAGCCAGATTTTTACCAACAAGGCGAAGAAAAAGTACAAGCCACTCTAAAAGAGTTAAATGACAAAGAATCCGAGTTGGAAACCGCGTTTGAGCGTTGGGAAATACTTGAAACAATGGTGATGGGAGAAGCTTAAACGTTCGTTTTTTATATAAGCAACCAGGCCTGGTTGTTTCTAACGGCAAAAACTAGACTTAACCTAATTGCATAAAAAAAGGCTTTTAGGTGCGTTTTTAAAATAAAACTATAGGCCTATAATTGAACTTTGCGTTTGAGAAGATGTTTTGGCAAACGCCCAAACTCCCCCTTGGAATAAATGGTGCAAAGTTCTTAGCGTAGAGAACGATTAAGCAATCTCGACTGTTCGAAGCTGAGCTTGCTCAGCAAGTTGCGAGATTGTCAGTGAACAGCTTAGAACTTGCACATTTGTGGAGTGGGGTGCCCTTTGTTTGCTTACTTTGTTTGGGCAAGCAAACAAAGTAAGGGGAAGCCTGGTAGAAAATATCAAGGCGAAGTCATGAAATTAAAAGGCTTCTCAACGTTCATACTATGTAAGATTAAATTGAATTTTTTATACTTAAACGTTCGTTTTTTACCTAAAGTGACCAGGCCTGCTCACTTTAAACTTATCTAAATTTTTTCAACGGATTAAAACAACCTACTTCGCCAAAGTAGCGGCTCTTGCTGTATCGCCTCGCATGGCGTTCCAGCGGTTTAAGCGAATTAACACGCGCAACATATCATTAGGTGAAACAGGGTTGGTTAAACAGAACTTAAAATAGCCAGCTTCAATTAGATCTTGTGAAGCGATTTTTTTTTGAGGCGTTGCGGTAAGAATTAATGGTGTTGTTGAGATGCTTGGATTAATTTTGATCATTTTCTGCCAAGGTTTTTCTAGCTCCCTTGCCAAGTCTGCCGCAACAAAAACAGCAAAAAACACTCTATGAGTTGAGTATCGCCGTGTTTCTAAATCTTCCAGCATCTCTTTAGCAGATCTCAACCCCGTTACCTCAATGCCATAACGCTGTAAAAAAGCTTTAACTTCATCAAAGCGTACATCATCAGTTTCACACAAAGCGATTTTTTTACCTTGTAACCAAATCAGTTTATCTTTAAAAGTCATGACTATCCTCAATGATATTGCGCTACAACTGTAGCGTAAGAAGTTGACTCTGAATAACTTCTTTAAAATTATGTGGGACGTTTAAGCAGGTAGGCTCTAGGCGTGGATCGCAGGTAAGGGTTATTTCCTTACCAAGATTCACAACAACGAGAATATCTGCTTAAACGCCCACCCGAGGGGCTGCGCCAGTTTTCCCTCAACTTCGTTAGAATTTCTTATGTTATCTAGATAGCACTTCAAAATTCTGCCTTGTTGAGGAAAAGCT
>JAUUDE010000045.1 GCA_030826915.1 Thiomicrospira sp. | reverse complement strand
GCAATTTTTTCTTGTTGCTGGACACTAAGCTCACAGGATTTTATGATATTCAGAACATCGTTATCTAAAGGAACTTGGTAATGCACATTTTTCAATTCAATCACTGGCATAAAGCGAGGTTCTCTTTTTGTTTTTTTAATAGGGTATGGCAAAGTTTTAGCGTTTTATTTACTCTATTCATGCTACTCAATCCTAGTCTAAGCCATGCTGTTACGCAAGCATCACAAAATGAAGTTAGTATTAAGGAACAGAGTCAGACCAAGCAAACAGTAGTTTTAGTTATGGGTGACAGCCTGAGTGCGGCTTATGGAGTAGAAGTCAATCAGGGTTGGGTTGCCTTGTTACAAACAAGATATCCACAGTTGAGAATTATCAATGCAAGTATTAGTGGTGAAACAACCTCAGGAGGTAAGCAGCGTTTAGACTTTTTGTTAAAAAAGTATCAGCCTAAAGTACTTATTATTGAACTTGGAGCGAATGACGCTTTGAGGGGACAGAACTTGAAAGTCAGCCAACAAAACATACAGAGTATGATTGACCGTTGTCCTCAGTATAACCCAGAATGTCAGGTCGTATTATTAGGTGTTCAATTACCCACCAACTATGGACCAGCTTACGATTCCTTGTTTAAAAAGATGTATCGAGATTTGGCTGCTAATAATACGCTATTGTTTGACCCGTTCTTTATAGAACCGGTTGCGCTCGATCCAGATTTAATGCAGTGGGACGGGTTGCATCCAAATGCTAAGGCTCAACCTATTATCTTAGAAAGGGTAACCAGCCTGTTTAAAAAGCTAAAGCTATGAATTTGGTAACATTCATAAAGGATGTTTTAAATTCACATCTTTAACTCACTCACCTAACGGACCTGCAAGGTGAATGTGAGTTAAAAAACAGTAATTTTGAGTTAATGCTGTGTACTTATGCCTTCAGCCGCCGCTTTTTGCGCTAAGTAGGTCTTTAAGGCTAATGACTTGGTTCTAACATTAAAGGTTAAACGAGCCACTTCATCAAAGTGTTTGGCAAAGTGTACTGTCATGCCTTCTTGTAGATAATCTGGTAGTTCTTGATAGTCTTTACGGTTATCTTCAGGGAGAATCAGTTCTTTAATACCAATTCGTTTTGCCGCAATAACCTTTTCACGAATGCCACCCACCGGTAATACCAAGCCTGTTAGACTTAATTCACCCGTCATCGCCAAAGGTGTTTTAATGGCTTCATCACGCGCCAAAGAGAGTAGGGCGGTTGCCATTGTTACACCTGCACTCGGTCCATCTTTAGGCGTAGCGCCATCTGGCACGTGCAAGTGCACAAAAGCTTTATCAAAAAACTCAGGGTCAGCTTTGTATTTATCTAAGTTAGAAGAGATAAAGCTATAAGCAATCCCTGCAGATTCCTGCATGACATCTCCAAGTTGACCAGAAAGTTTAAAACCACGATTTAAGGTATGCACTCGGCTTGCTTCCATAGTAAGCGTTGCGCCACCCATAGAAGTCCAAGCTAGCCCAGTTACAGTACCAATTTGTTGATTAACTTTTTCAGGGGCAAAGCGAGGTTGGCCAAGCATATCTTCAAGCTCATTAACGTGAATTTTGGTGCTTTCTAAATCTGTAGTGACAAACTTAAAGGCCAGTTTACGAATCAGTTTTGCTAGCTGCTTTTTAAGGTTACGTACACCCGATTCACGTGCATAACCTTCAATCACATGGCGAATAGCTGCAGGCGTAATTTGCACCTGTTCTTTGGTTAACCCCGACTCTTTAAGCAGGCTTGGCCATAAGTGGTGTTTGGCAATTTGAATCTTTTCTTCAGTAATATAACCAGACAAACGAATCACTTCCATGCGGTCCAGCAATGGCCCAGGAATGGTATCGAGTGTATTTGCAGTACAGACAAACAGTGCTTTGGATAAATCAAAACGAATATCCATAAAGTGATCCATAAACTCATTGTTCTGTTCAGGATCTAACACTTCAAGCAGTGCGGATGCTGGGTCACCTTGGAAAGAAGCCCCAATTTTGTCAATTTCATCGAGCATGATGACAGGATTAGCGGTATCGCAATCTTTTAAGGCTTGAATAAACTTACCAGGCATGGCACCAATATAAGTGCGGCGATGACCTTTAATTTCTGCTTCATCACGCATTCCACCCACAGAGAAACGATAGAACTTACGTCCTAAAGATTCGGCAATGGAGCGACCAATAGACGTTTTACCAACACCAGGCGGGCCAACTAAACAGATAATGGAACCTGAAACTTCACTTTTAAGTACGCCAACCGCTAAAAATTCAAGAATACGGTCTTTAACATCTTCTAAACCATCATGGCCTTGATCTAATACTTTTTTGGCGCGTTTTAAGTCCAATAAGTCTTCACTGTATTTACCCCAAGGAAGTTGTGTTAGCCAGTCTAACCAGTTACGTGCTACGTTGTATTCTGGCGATTGTGGGTCAAGCACACGTAATTTATCCAGTTCCTCTTCGGCTTTTTTATTCGCCTCTTCTGATAGGGCGAGTTTTTCAATACGTTTTCTGAAACGGTCGCTATCCAAAGTCTGGTCATCTTTGACCATACCAAGTTCTTTTTGAATTTCATTCAACTGCTGGCGCAAAAAGAAATCACGCTGATGGTCTGAAAGGTTTTCTTCCACACGTTCACGGATGTTGAATTGAATTTTAGTGACTTCAATCTCTTGTTTGAATAGGGCTAATACCTTTTCCATTCTTTCTGAGAGGTTTAAAGTTTCTAAAACATCTTGTAACTTGTCATTCTCCGCCGTGGTTAAACCTGCTGCAAAATCGGCAAGCTGAGATGGTTCACTGGCACTGTAACGGTTTAAGAAATACTTCAATTCTTCACTGTATAAAGGGTTAAGCGGTAATAATTCTCTAAACGCATTCATAATTGCTAGACCATACGCTTTAAACTCTTTATCAGAACCATCAATAATGTCTTTTGGATAATTCACTTTGGCACGATATGGCGCGGATTCAGAAATCCACTCTTCAATATCAAAACGTTTGATACCTTCTGCAATTAATTGGATGTATTCTTCTTTTACTTTAGGGTCGTGAATTTTAACGAGGGTACCCACCTTGCAAAAATCACTCGGCAGCGCTTTGTCATGCTCTTCCGTATTGACAAAAATAATACCAAGATACTGGCATTTTCCAGCCTTAATCGCTTCATAGGTTTCGCCCCAGCTTTCTCTATTGAGAAGAACAGGCAACTGTTGACCAGGAAAGAACGGACGTTCTTTTACAGGCAGTAAAAAAATCTCTTTAGGAATGGTTAATTCAGGCTTAGCGAGTTGACCAAAAATACTGCCAGGGTTGGCAACAATATGCTCACCTTCTAAAACCGCATTGGCGGTTTGAATCAGCTTTTCAGCAAGCGCTTCATTGACTTCAATCTTGATTTGATCTTCATCAATGTCACTTTCTTGTGACTCAGACGCAACAAAATCTTCCACTTCACCATATTCGGCAAGGGGCTTGTTTTCTGTCAATTCATTATCAGCCAAAGTGGTGTTTTGGTTGTCTAATTCTGATTGGTCATTGTTATTATTTTTATCGGTCATATTTTGCTTAACTATTTTTTATTAGAAGGCAGATTTCAGCCTTAAAGATGAATAAGAATACGGTATTATATGTGGACATAAATTCAGAGATTCAAGGGCAGAAGATGCAAAATAGTGAAATTAAAATTGGTTTTGTAACCGTTTCAGATAGAGCCAGTCGTGGTGAGTATGAAGACTTGGGTGGCCCAGCCATGCAAGAGTGGATAACTAAAGCGCTTACCAACGAGTGGACAGCGGTTGCTGAAGTGATTGCGGATGAACAAGATTTGATTGAATCTACGCTGATTGATATGGTGGATAACCAAGGTTGTGGCTTAATTTTAACAACGGGTGGAACAGGGCCAGCCAAACGCGATGTGACACCAGAAGCCACTGAAAATGTGTGTGACAAAATTTTGGATGGTTTTGCTGAGCAGATGCGTGCGGTCTCTTTACAGTACGTACCAACGGCTATCTTATCTCGCCAAATTGCAGGTACCCGAGGCAGTTGTTTAATTATTAACTTACCAGGTAAACCTTCGGCAATCGGTGAGTGTTTAGAAGCGGTTTTCCCAGCGGTGCCTTACTGTGTTGATTTGATTGACGGGCCTTACCTTGAAACCGATGACAGCTTTGTAAAAGGGTTTAGACCAAAACACGCAATTAAAAAGGGATAACCTGTGACAAATATTAACTATCAGTACGAAGGCTTAGAAACGGTTACCGATTTTATTCGTTGGGGCGGCAGTTTGTTTAAACGTGCCAATTTGTTCTTTGGGCACGGTACCGATAACGCCTTTGACGAAGCCAAAGTATTGGTGTTTTATGCTCTGGAATTACCTGCTGATGTGCCAGAAAATTATTGGCTATCAAAACTCACCATGCAAGAGAAACAGCAAGTTACCGAGTTGTTTCAAAGACGCATCGAAACACGCAAGCCAGCCGCCTATTTAACAGGGGAAGCTTGGTTTGCTGGAATTCGTTTTATTGTCAATGAATCCACATTAGTACCACGCTCGCCAATAGCAGAATTAATTGCCCAAAGATATCAACCTTGGGTAGAGCCTGATTCAGTAACGAATGTATTGGATTTATGTACTGGAAGTGGCTGTATTGGTATTGCCTCCTTACAGGCTTTTCCAAATGCAGAAGTGGATTTGGTGGATATTTCAGCAGAAGCGTTGGATGTAGCCCAGCAGAATATTGACCTATACAGCCTGAATGATTTTGCTCACGCCATCCAATCGGATTTGTACTCAAGCTTAGAGGGTAAAAAGTACGATTTGATTGTTTCTAATCCACCCTATGTGGATGAAATTGAAATGGATGCTTTACCAGCAGAGTTTCAGCAAGAGCCAAGTTTAGGACTGGCGGCAGGGCATGATGGTTTAGACTTGGTTCGCAAAATTTTGGCAGAAGCACCTAAGTACCTAAAAGATGACGGTGTTTTGATTGTTGAGGTTGGGGTGTCGCAATATTTTGTTGAACAAACTTATCCAGAATTACCGCTGTTTTGGTTTGAATTTGAACATGGCGGAGAAGGTGTGTTTGCCATTCAAAAGTCTGAATTAGAGCTGTTTCAAGAGGTTTTAGACGCACAGCTTCTAACTGAATAGTTTTGTGTTTCTTTCACTGTTCGCTGTTGTTTTTAGGGCTTCTAATTTGACAGCCGTGTTAGTCAAATTTTTGTTACCAGGCCTGGCAAACTTATTGCTTGGTATGCTCTATATCTATTTAAACAGATCCTTTTTGTTGGAGTAAACATGAAACACCCTGCTTTAAAGTCCTTGATTGTTGCACTGAGTTTTTGTGCCACGCAAGTCATGTCGGCCACCCCTCAACCTTCCCATTCAGATGAAATCTTAATTGATTTAGGGGCTGAATTAAAAGCAAAGGGCGGTGTGGATAATCATGGTGTCCATTCTAAAGCAACCCCTCAAACGCATTCAGAACCAAGCACTACAAAAAGTCATGAACCTGCTATGGTTCACAAGCCAGAAAAATCAGCAACAAAAGATGCTCACCCTGTTCACTGGGGCTATTCAGGTGAAGAAGGGCCTCGTCATTGGGGGGATTTAGCCGCTGAAAATATACAGTGTAAAATTGGTAAAAATCAGTCGCCAATTGATCTACGAGATAAAGCAGGCGTGGGCACGAATGGTTTACCAGAACTCTCAATTCAATATCGTGATGTACCTTTAAAAGTGGTCAATAATGGCCATACTTTACAAGTTAATTATCCGTTAGGCAGTTATATCAAAGTCGGTAATCATCGTTATGAACTATTGCAGTTCCATTTTCATACACCGAGTGAACACAAAAAAGAGGGCTTTAATTACCCAATGGAAGTGCATTTGGTTCACAAAGATGGTGATGGCAATTTAGCGGTAATGGGCGTGATTTTTCAAGAGGGTGAAGAGAATGAGCAAATTCAAACCTTGCTGGATCATCTGCCAAAATCTGTGGGCAAACAGGAAATTCATAAAAACATCAGTCTAAACCCAGTTATGTTTATTCCTGGTAATACTGAATTCTATAAATACAGTGGTTCATTAACCACGCCTCCTTGTTCTGAAGGGGTTTATTGGATGGTGTTTAAACATCCTATCGAAGCCTCTGCTGAACAGATTCAACTGATGAATGAAGTCTTAGGAGAGAATGCACGCCCAACGCAAGATATGAATTCACGTGCGTTGTTAAAATCTTGGTCAGAGCAGTTGCAAGAACCACCTTTGTATGAGTTTTATTAGGTTTCTTGTTTATTAAACTCATTTGCTAAATCTCTGCCAATATCTAACCTACCAGGCCTGGTAGGTTTATAAATTTCTCTTGTTCAAGTTGTAAAAAAAACGCTAACCAGTACAATCAATCTTTCGATTTTATAAGACAGCCGTTTATTTAAATAGTCGACTCTGAATAACTCCTTTAAATTATGGCAAAGCCAATTTTTCTTCAACAAGGCAGAATTTTGAAATGCTATCTAGATAACATAAGAAATTCTAACGCAGTTGAGGGAAAACTGGCACAGCCCCTTCGGGTGGGTGTTTAAGCAGGCATGCTCGTTGTTGTGAATCTTGGTAAGGAAATAACCCTTACCTGCGATGCACGCCTAGAGCCTGGCTACTTAAACGTCCCACATAATTTTAAAGTAGTTATTCAGAGTCGACTAAATAACATGGGTGTTTTAGTACTTAATTTGAGGTTGTTTTGCGTTTTTTTAAATATCTATTCTTGATTACTATTGGCATTATTATTCAGTTAATTGCCTTAATTTTTAAAGGCACTCGAAAGACTGTGGATATTGGTGTGGATGCTTATAAGTCTGTTAAACACAGCGAAAGTTTTGACGAAGCCTATAAAAACTTTACTAGTAATCAATACGCCAAAACTCGAATGAGTGTGCCTGAAGAGATTATTGCTTTGATGGCTAAGATAGCCAAAAGTGATGGCAAAATCAGTTCTCTAGAAATCGAGTTTATGAGCGATACCATCAAATCAATGGCGCAGGCAATGAAGCAAGCAGGCCTGCCCGATTTAGTGGTTGAGTCTGCCAAAAAACGTCTGTTTAAATTAGCTAATAAATCCAAAAACGATGAAAACCCAACCTCTTACTATTGCCAAACATTGAGTGAATCTGGCTTAGAAGTACGTGCTGGGGCGTTGATGCAAATGATTAGTTTTGCTTCTTTAGATGGCCTGTCTGACAACACAATGAAATTGTTGTTTGAGATTGGTCATTTAATGAAATTTAATGATGAACAAGTTCAGCAGTTTATTGACCAAGTGAATGGGCAGGGCGGCTCAAGTTATTCCAATCCACAAATGAGTCAAGACCCTTATGCGGTTTTAGGTTGTAAGGAATCAGACGACTTTACGACCATTAAAATCGCCTATAGAAAAATGGTTAAAGAAAACCACCCTGATTTTATGCAAGGTAAAGGCATAGAGGATTCGCAAATACAGGCGGCAACGGAAAAAATGCAAGACATTAATGCCGCGTTTGCTGATATTAAAAAGCGTAAAGGGCATTGAAAAGTGACATCAAGACCTGTTAATTAAGCAGGCCTGATAGGTTTTGTTTCTTCAAATGTTAACGTTTAGAATAGATGTTTTCACTGTGGTTTTCTCTATTGTTTCTGTCCTTTTTAGATTCGTTTTTTGAATTGGACTGTTTCTCCTGTTTAAGGTAAACGTCCTGTTTCTGACTCTCTTTTCTATTTTTATACTGTTTTATATTTTTATTGGCATGTCTGGTATGTATAGACGGAATAGGTTTAGTCTGTTTTCTTGGATTATTGACAATAATCAGTCTGTTTTTTTTCACCACTTTAACCGAATTTTTTGACTTGATAATTTTATTCCTAGGCTGAGAATGGCTGTATACAGGTTTATTGTGTTTACTATTCGGCAACACTGTTTTAATAGGTTTAAGCATAGGTTTTAGTTGTGGCTTCATGTGTTTTCGAGGCGCAACGTAGTCATGCTGGTGTTTATTTAGGTGGTACGGTTCATGTCTTAACTCTGGTTTTGGTTTGTAGTGTGTCGATTTTGGGTAAGGTGAGTGATAGACTTTCACGGTTGAATACGAGTTATAGGTTGGATAGGTTTTATGATGTTTATCATGACGTTTATCGTAGTATTTATCATAATGTGAAACATAATGTTTAACTGGATAAGTTTTAACGACATGTACTGAACTTATTGGTGTGTGGGTAACACAACCCGTTAAAAAAAGACTTGTTGATAAAAGTAGAATGCTACCGATAAATAAACGTTTCATAATTCTCTCCATTACTTTCCAAATATTTCAATACAGAATAATGACTCATTAAAGTGTTGAATTAACTGTAGCACCGAACGGATTTTGAACCTTGTGCTAAAGCTTGAAGCATTCTGAAAAGATTGTGCTGAACTTTGTTGAATACTTGAGGAGCTTTAAAATCTGTGGTTTGATAAACAGGCCTGGGCTATTTAGTCGACTCTGAATAACTAGTTTAAATTATGGCAAAGCCAGCTTTTCCTCAACAAGGCAGAATTTTGAAATGCTATCTAGATAACATAAGAAATTCTAACGCAGTTGTGGGAAAGCTGGTACAGCCCCTTCGGGTGGGCGTTTAAGCAGGCATACTCGTTGTTGTGAATCTTGGTAAGGAAACAACCCTTACCTGCGATCCACGCCTAGAGCCTACCTACTTAAACGTCCCACATAATTTTAAAGTAGTTATTCAGAGTCGACTATTTAGATTGATTGACGTTACAATCACCTAAAGCAAAATGAATGAATCAAATAAGGGAAAAGATGCAGAAGAAAAGCGGTTTGTTATTGATATTAGCCTGGCTATCAGGCCTGTTAGGTTTGCTGTTAGGATTGGTGCTAGAACCTTTATGGTTTGCTCGTTTTGGTAGTTTAGTGGTGCTATTCTCGCTAATGAGTGAATACACCTTATTACACAGTGAATTGAATCGTTTGTATGCAGGATTATCTAAGGTAGACAGTGAAGACGATATACCCGATTTATCTCCCTCCAAGTGGCATAATAAAAAAGTATGGTTATCGCATATCACGATTGTAGTGGGTACTTTGATTTGGGGGTTTGGAGATTTGCTTATCTAAGGGTTTATTTAAAATAAGGCTCAATAAACGCTTTAGGAATCCGTTTAGGTTTATGGTTTTGTAAATCAATGCAAACGTAAGTAGTGGTAGCGGTAAAAACTGTTTTTTCATCGCTCTTACGAACAATCTGAAACCCTCTATCACGCAAACAGTAGCCTTTAGTTTCGCCTATCCAGGTAGCAATTAATAACTCATCCCCTAAGTAACAACTTGCCAAATATTGCATGCAGTTTTCGTACACAGCCATAATGCGATTGAGCTCTCGCTGTTTTTCATGACTAATTCCCACCGATTTTGCGTGTGCCCAAGCAACTTTCTCCATCCAAGCCAGATAGGTTTTATTATTTACGTGCCCCAAAAAATCCAATTCGTCTTCGGTGACCGTATGTGGATAAATAAATGGAGGGTAAGGGGCTTGCCAGTTTAATGAGTTCATTACTTTTATGTGGTTTTTAGGTAGAATACGCTGATTATAGCGAATATTGAGAATAGGTTTATGTCTGGTAACACATTAGGTCAAAATTTTAGAGTCACCACCTTTGGCGAAAGTCATGGAATTGCTTTGGGTTGTATCGTTGATGGTTGCCCTCCAGGTATGGACTTATGTGAGGCGGATATTCAAGCGGAACTCGATCGCAGAAAGCCTGGTACATCCAAACACGCAACCGCGCGCCGAGAAGACGATGAAGTGCAAATTTTATCGGGTGTGTTTGAAGGCAAAACCACCGGTACACCGATTGGTTTGATTATTCATAATAAAGACCAACGTTCTAAAGACTACTCTAAGGTGGCGGAAACCTTCCGTCCAGCACATGCCGATTACACTTATACACAGAAGTATGGTTTTCGTGATTACCGTGGTGGAGGGCGATCTTCTGCGCGCGAAACGGCTATGCGTGTGGCAGCGGGGGCGATTGCTAAAAAATATTTAAAAGAGCGTTTAGGCGTTGAGGTTAAAGGTTACCTTTCTCAACTTGGGCCTATTACTGTGGATAACGTTACTTGGCCGTTTGATAACTCTAATGAATACTTTTGCCCAAGCCCAGAGAAGAGTGAAGAAATTCGTCAATACATGGACAACTTGCTAAAACAGAAAAATTCTGTGGGCGCCAAAATTAGTATTGTCGCTAAAAATGTCCCTGTTGGTTTAGGTGAGCCAGTTTTTGACCGTTTAGATGCCGATTTAGCACACGCTTTAATGAGCATTAACGCGGTGAAAGGTGTTGAAATTGGTGATGGTTTTGCGGTGGCCGCACAGCTAGGAACCGAACACCGTGATGAGATGACTCCAAATGGTTTTGAATCAAACCATGCAGGTGGTATTTTAGGTGGCATCTCCACTGGGCAAGACATAGTGGCTCACATTGCTCTAAAACCGACTTCAAGTATTATGACCCCTGGTAAAAGTATTAATACATCTGGCGAGTCAATAGAAATGGTCACCAAAGGTCGCCATGATCCTTGTGTGGGTATTAGAGCCACACCAATTGCAGAAGCGCAAATGGCGATTGTTTTGTTAGATCACTTTATGCGTAACCGTGCGCAAAATGGTGATGTCGTTGCCCCTATTATGGATTTAGCTCACGCAAGTGAGTAATGCATTGTGTATCAACACAGTGCCCTTAACAATTTAAGGCAACATTCAAAGCGGAGTATGTAGATTAAGTTCTACATACTCCGTTTTTATTTCAACGTATTTTAAAATGCTACCAGGCCTGGTAGAGTCTTTGGATAAAGACCTATTATAGTTTTATGAAAATTGTTTTATGAAAAACTGCTCATATCAAACCGCACATAAACAGCTTTCACTGCACTACTTTTTGTATTTTGCGGTATTAGGTACAACTGTGCCGTATTTAGGGCTTTATTTACAATCACTCTCTTTTAGCGCCATTGAAATTGGTCAGTTGTTGGGCATTATGATGTTTACCAAAGTCATTGCGCCTAATATTTGGGGGTGGCTGGCAGACCGCAGTGGTAAATCCATTTTTTGGGTACGTTTAGCCACGGCTTTAACGGCCATTGCCTCACTAGGATTGGTATTTTTTGAAAGTTACTGGTCTGTGTTTTTAACCTTATTGATATTCAGTTTTTTCTGGCACGCCTCTTTACCGCAATTTGAATCTTATACTCTGACTTGTTTAGGAAAAGAAAAGCATCGCTATGGCCAAATTCGTTTATGGGGTTCAGTCGGTTTTATTGCGGCTGTGGTGGCAATAGGCTGGCAAATCGAGCACTTCAGTGTGGCTTGGGTGCCAATGGATTTGCTGTTTATCTTATTGGTGGTTTGGGCAAGCAGTTATTTAGTTAAAGACGGTAAACGCATCCATCAAGAGGGTGATGGTCATGGCTTTATACAGATTCTAAAACGCCCAGAAGTTGCCAGTATTTTAATAGTAAGTTTTTTAGTTCAACTCTCTCATGGCGCTTATTATGCGTTTTATACCATTCAACTGTCGGGCTTAGGCTATGACAAAACCACCATCTCTTTGCTCTGGGCATTGGGCGT
>JAUUDE010000011.1 GCA_030826915.1 Thiomicrospira sp. | reverse complement strand
TTAATGAAGAGGTTTCTTCTAAAGCGGCCGCTTGTTGCTGAATTCGGCTACTAATGTCTTTATTCCCACGGGCCATGCCTTCAACGCCATCTACAACGGAATATGTGATGGCTTCTACCTTGGCAACCATAACCGCAGTATTTTGCACGGAACTATTTATCGAATCTTTAAGTACCGCCATTTTTCCAGAATAACTACCTTGTACAGTTTTAGTTAAATCCCATTCCAAATTAATTAACTGACAAAAGTCCGACTAAGCCCTCTCTAAGGTTACAAAATCAAACGCATAATTATGACGTTCATCTTTGGAATGATGCTCTCTTGACAGCACATTCCATTCCATTTTTCTCCAATCTGGGAAAAAAGTATCTCCATCTATCTCGGCATCTATTAATGTTAAATACAATTTATCGGCTTTTGGCAACATTTGAGAATAGAGTTGACCGCCCCCCATAATAATGACTTCATCCGCTTCTGTTAACTCTGCCAATACCGCTTCAACAGATGGAAAAACAGCCGCTCCTGGTGCTGTATAGTCGTTTTGTCGACTAATGACATAATTAGGTCGATTAGGCAAAGGTTTAGAACCAATTGATTCAAAGGTCTTACGCCCCATAATTACTGGTTTACCTGTTGTCATGGCTTTAAAAAACTTTAAATCATCTGGTAAGTGCCAAGGCATATCGTTTTCAAAGCCAATAGTACGATTTTTTGCCATAGCGGCAATCATTGCAATCTTCATACCGATACCTGCGCTTTAATATGTGGATGAGACTCATAATCCACAATTTCAAAGTCTTCGAACTTATAATCAAAAATACTTTCTGGCTTACGCTTAATCACCAGTTTAGGCAATGGATAAGGTTCTCGACTTAACTGCTCTTTTGCCTGTTCAATGGTATTGTTGTATAAATGAACATCGCCACCAGTCCACACAAAATCACCTACTTCATAGCCTGTTTGTTGAGCCACCATATGAAGTAACAAAGCATAACTGGCAATATTGAACGGCACACCCAAAAAAGTATCAGCACTGCGTTGGTATAACTGGCAGGATACCTTGCCATTGGCAACGTAAAATTGAAAAAATGCATGACAGGTTGCTAACGCCATTTGTCCATTTTCAACATTGGCTTGAGGGCTAATTGACTCATCAGGTAAATCGGATGGATTCCAAGCTGTAACAATCATTCTGCGACTATTGGGATTGTTTTTTAATGTTTCAATCACTTCAGCAATTTGATTAATAGTTTCACCATTTGGCCTTTGCCAAGCTACCCATTGCTTACCATAAAGCGGCCCTAAATCACCCGATTCTGTTGCCCATTCATCCCAAATTCTTACCCCATTGTCTTTGAGATATTGGATGTTTGTATCACCTGTTAAAAACCAGAGCAATTCATGCACAATAGAACGAATATGCAGCTTTTTAGTGGTGACTAAAGGAAAACCTTTTTGCAAGTTAAATCGCATTTGATAACCAAAAACAGAACGTGTTCCAGTTCCCGTTCTATCCCCCTTATCGGTTCCATCTTCTAGAATGTGGTTTAATAAATCTAAATACTGTTTCATATCACTTACACTTTACGATGTCATTTATTCAAAAATTCAGTTTAACAACTATATAGTTGATGTTTTATTCGACCTTGAAGGGTATAACACCAGTGCTAACCCAATTAGAATCATAGGCAAAGAAAGTAGTTGCCCCATTGTTAGCCAGTCCCACAGTAAATAGCCCAACTGTACATCTGGAACACGCCAAAACTCAACAATAAATCTAAAACTACCATAACCTATTAAAAATACGCCCGCTACAGAACCCGTTTTGCGCGGTTTACTGGCGTAGATGGCTAAAATAATAAACAGTACAAAACCTTCTAAAAATGCTTCTAAAAGCTGGGTTGGAAGTTTTTGCACGGTTTGTTGTAAAACAGGGTCATACACCCACATACCCAAAGATGAATCGGTAGTTTTACCCCATAATTCTCCATTAATAAAATTGCCAATACGCCCTGTTAACAGACCTATTGGGATAAGAGGCGCCACAAAATCCGCCACCTGAAATAGGTTTTGTTTTGTTTTCTTAGCAAAGACAAACATTGCCAAGGTCACACCTATTAAACCACCATGAAAAGACATACCGCCCTGCCATACTTTAAGAACATCTAGAGGTGCATTTATATAGTGGGATAAATCATAAAATAAAATATAGCCAATTCGGCCACCAAGAATTACCCCCATGGCGACATAAAAAAGCAAATCACCAACCATTTCAGAATTCCAGGGCTCAATGTTTTTCGCTCGATAGATTCCATACAGCCAACCGCCTGCAAAGGCAATTAAATACATCAAACCGTACCAGTGAATTTGTAGCACCCCTAAATCTAGGGCAATAGGATCAATATTCGGATAAGACCACATAAAACTCGTTTTAACTCAAATTTGTATAGTTAGTAGGGCATTATATAGCTTGTAGATATGAATTTCTTATATGGTTTTGGAACACAAATAAAAAGTAACCAGGCCTGGTTACTTGGAGTTTATGAATTTATACAAATTTCAACTTAATCTTACATTTGATAAAAGTTAAGAAGCCTTATAATTTAATGACTTGCTCTCATATTTTCTACCAGGTTTTCCCTTACTTTGTTTTCTTGCCAAAATAAAATAAGCAAACACAGAACTTGGCTGAAGCCCAGCGCAGAGACATGAAACAAAGAGCGCCCCACTTCATAAATGAGCAAGTTCTAAGCTGTTCACTGAAACAAAGAACTCGACTGAAGAGCCGAGATCATCTTGCAACTTGCTGAGCAAGTTGAGCTTCGGACATTCCAGATTGCTTAATCGTTCTCTACGCTAAGAACTTTGCACCATTTATAACAAGGGAATTTGGGCGTTTGCGGAAACATTTCTTCAAACTTAGAATTCAATAAAGGTTGGATAAATTACAAATCAAAATGCTCGTAACCAAAAGAATTTATTCTTACCATGTCAGGCTAGATGGGCTTTAAGGGTTATATTTTAAATTGACGAACAAGCCCTTCTAATTTATCTGCTAGAGATTGCAAATTATGCCCAGCGCGCTCCGTGCTCTCTGCTCCAGATACAGCTTTTTCCGTCACTTCATGAATTTGTGAAATATTTTCATTAATCTCTTGTGCTAATTCACTTTGAGTATGCGCTGCTTGCGACATCTGTTCACTCATCTGATTGATGTCATCCATTAAAATAATTACAGGCTTTAATGCTTCTTTTGTTTTCAATATTGCATCACAACTAGACTCAGTTTCGCTTTGTCCAGACTCCACTACTTTGACCGTAGACATAGTAGCTTTGCGAATTTTTTCGATGATTCCTTCTATTTGCAGTGTAGATTCTTGCGTTCTTTGTGCTAAACCTCTCACTTCATCCGCAACAACAGCAAAACCGCGACCATGCTCTCCTGCACGCGCAGCCTCAATGGCGGCATTTAATGACAGTAAATTAGTTTGTTCGGCAATTTCACGTATAACATTAACAACCGTACCGATAGACTCGCTGTCTTCTCTTAATAGGTGTACTGCGCTTGTCATTTGCTTCATGCCTTGTGAAAGTTTTTGAATTTTGTCAGCAGTTCCCACCACCATATCGCCACTTTCTTTTACTTGCAATGCAGCTTGTTGTGTTGCGCGAGAGGTGCTTTGTGAGTGATCTTCAACACTTTGTGATTTCTGTGTCATATTTACCATTGAAGTGGAAAGACCACTACTTGCTATCAATTGCCGTTGAGCACCTTGTTTAGATTCATTGGTAATATCCATCAAGCTACTCGAAGAAACCTCTAATTTATGAATGGTTTCTGAAATCTCTATGAACATTTCATGAATTCTTCCTACAAACGTATTGAAATACTGAGCCACTTGACCCAACTCATCAGTACTCTTAACCGGTAACCTTCTGGTTAAATCACCCTCTCCTTCAGAGATATTCTTTAGAGCATCGCGAACTTCATGTACTGGCAATACAACTGATTCTGTTACCTTTTTGGAAATCAACATTCCGACTAGTTGCCCAAGAACAGACAGTACTAATAATAGGATGATATTATTGAGACTCGACTCCATTAGGTCATCACTCACATCTTTAACACGCTCTTCAACATGGTGAGATATATCGATTATCTGTTCATCAAGAGATTCGAGGACTGGCAATACTTTATTGTTCATTAACCAAATATCCATCCGCCATTTGTCGCTACTATGAATACCTTTTACAACCATATAGTGTTCACGATAGACCTCATAATCCGATTTCAAGCTAGCTACCCCCTCTTCTTCTTCAATGGTTAGCTCTACTTGATTTTGATATGAAATTTTATTGAGTAAGGCTTCAAACCGATTTAAATAGTTGTCGGTAGAATCTGCCATGGATTTGTTTCTAAAACCGATATACCCACGTAAACTGCTTGTGACATTGAGCCATGTTTTTTGTAAGTCGAGAATATCTTTCAGCAACTGTTGACGTTTTGGTGATAACTCTGCAAGTTCTGAGTCAATCATAGATGCTAATGTTTGCTGGACACTCCTAGCTTTTGGAAGCATATTCATATTTACATATTCAAAAGCAGGGAACTTATTAGTACGACTTTTTTGCATTTCTTTAATCTGAATAATTAAAGGGTCTAACTGATTGAGTCTCTCGGACAGTGCTGAATAGTCGGCTTGCAAAATTTTGCCATCATCACCCAATTCTTTTAAGGTTGCTTGCGCTTTTTGAATTCGTAACTTTACGTTATCAATACCGGTTTCATAACGTTGCAAAATACTTTCATCATTGATTAAAACAAACAAACTCAACGCATTCATGCTTTTTTCAAGTAAAAAAGCGGAATCTTTGGCTTCTAAAGCAAGCGGTTGTTGCTCTTCTAACACATAAGAAAGGCTTGAACGCACCATCGCCATATTCACAACAGCTTGAATAGTGATTACCGCTAAAAAAGCCCAAATGACACCAAAGCCAAAGCGTATTTTTTGTTTAATTGTAAGTTTGCTTAACCAACTTTTCATTTGATTTTTCTACTACCTGAATGACATATAACCGTTACCAAGCAATATAAATGCCATAACAAAAAATCGATTTTTGACACTTACCGAAGCTAAACGCTTATGTGAGAAAAGTAGAGAGTCATAATAGTAAGAAATGTATGTTTTTAGGTCGCTCTGAAAACGACCTAATTTGTGATTAGCAGTGTTTATTAGTGATTAACGAACAGGATAATTACCGCGTGCAATCAATCCGCCATCTATTGTTAGAACGGAACCTGTCATCCATTGAGTCGCATCTGATAAAAGGTAGGCAGTGGCTTCGCCCATCTCTTCTGTTGTACCGTAACGACCTGCGGGCATACGTTCACACCACTTAGCTTCCATTGAGGGTTCATTAAGAATATGCTGGGTTCTTTCTACCGGAACAACCCCTGGCGCTAAACCATTAACACGAATGCCGAATTGACCCCATTCCACGGCTTGAACCTTGGTAATAGCATCCAAACCCATTTTAGAAGCTGCATAAGCAGAAAACCACTCGCAAGTCGCCTGTCCATGTATGCTGCTATTATTAACAATCGCGCCTGGCTGTTTAGCTTGAATACAAGCATTAGCAAAAGCGGTGCTCAATTGATAAGGCGCTTGTAAATTAACTGCAAGAGTTTCGGCAAATTGTTCGCCCAAAGCATCATTTAAAGCCGTGCTTTTAGTTACAATTCCTGCGTTATTGACCAAACCATCTAAACCGTCATAGATTGACCAGGCCTGGTTAAAGAAATTTTCTAATTCATTTAGCTGTTTAAAGTCACAACGAATAATTTCAGCCTGCACACCAAACTCTTTTACCTTTTTTAAAGTTTGTTCAATTCCGGATTGGTTTCGGTTGTAATGCAAAACCAAACGACAACCTTTGCGCGCTAATACTTTTGCCATTCCTGCACCAATACCACTTGATGCACCGGTGATTAAAATGCGTTTATCTTTTAAACC
Organism: Thiomicrospira sp.; assembly: GCA_030826915.1. Lineage (GTDB taxonomy): Bacteria > Pseudomonadota > Gammaproteobacteria > Thiomicrospirales > Thiomicrospiraceae > Thiomicrorhabdus. The sequence continues at coordinate 24,980 of JAUUDE010000011.1, read as the reverse complement.
TTGCATAGCTTTATCCTAAGAATTTGTTGCTTTAAAGTGACGTTACTGTTTTAAAGTTTCTAATAACTTTTCAACAATTTTTTCTGTTGCTTCAGTCTTTGCCAAAGCTCGAATACTTTGCGAAGCATTGACTCGTTTTGCCGGATTTTCACACCACTCGGTTAAAGCTTGTGCAAGTCTTTCGGGTGTTAGCTCAGACTGCTGAATAATTTCACCGCCTTCTAAATCAACCAATGCTTGTGCATTCGCAGTTTGATGATCATCAACGGCATGAGGATAAGGCACCATAATGGCAGGTCGAGCACAGGCCATCAACTCACTTATAGTCAAAGCCCCTGAACGGCATAACAACATATCCGCACTGGCGTAAGCTAGCTGCATGTTATCAATAAAAGGCACTACGTCTGCTTGCATACCTGCTTGTTCATAAGCCTCTTTGGCCTGAGCCAACGTTTTTTCTCCAGTTTGATGTTTAACCACGGGACGAATTGCCTCATCCATTAGAGCTAAAGCCTTTGGTAAGGTCTCATTTAAGGCTAAAGCCCCTCTACTCCCACCCAATACAAGCAGGTGACAAGGCTGTGTATTTTCAACCGCTTCTATATCCTCCAAGCCTGCTCTAACAGGATTACCAATGGTAATTACCTGTTTACCTTTAAGTTTTTGTTGAGGGAAAGCGGTAATTACTAATTGTGATAATGGCGTTAACAGTTTGTTGGTTAATCCTGGAATGGCATTTTGCTCATGTAGCACCAAAGGAATACCCAAAGACTTGGCTGCTAAACCGCCAGGCCCACAAACAAAACCGCCCATACCCAATACCAAATCGGGCTTTACTGTTTGCATAATTGTTTTGGCTTGAGACCACGCTTTAGTGATATTAAAAGGCGCCTTGAGCCAGCCTTTTAAGCCATTACCTCTTAAGCCTTTTATAGAGATATTATGCAATGGAATACCTGCGTTTTTTACCCAGGTTTCTTCCATTCCACCATCCGTACCTAACCATTCAACATCGACGTTTTGCTGCTTGAGTGCTTCTGCTAAAGCAATGCCAGGAAAGACATGCCCCCCCGTTCCGCCTGCCATAATCAAGACTTTTTTATTTTTAGGACTCTGTTGAGTTGAGATATCTGAATGAGAATTTGTCACACTGTGTACTCTTAGATTAATTTAAAAGGCCTTTGCACGAGAGGAGAGCAAAGAACTCATTAAGACAAAATTTTAAAATGAAACCTGCGAATTATAAAATTCGATGCTGAATATTTAACTACCAGCTACCGCCTGTGCACTTTTAGATTTGGCACTTCTTCTAATGCGTTTTTTAGTCTTTTCATTATTAGCTGATTTTTTGGTATCAGAATCATGTTCAGCATCGTCATCTGCTTTCGCTTCTCGTGGATGAAAACGCGTTTCATAGTCAACTCTGAAAACAAGTGCTAATGCAATACTTAACAAAAGAACACTACTGCCCCCATAACTCATAAATGGCAATGTAAGTCCTTTTGTTGGGAAAGCACCGAGATTTACACCCATATTAATACCGGCTTGTAGAATAATCCAAATACCGATTCCATACGCCGCCATTCCGCCAAAGAAGTGATTGGCATCAATCGCCTTGCGTCCAATTCTAAATAGTCGATATAAAATGGCTAAGTACAGCGCGATAAGGAACACCACGCCAATAAATCCAAACTCTTCTCCGTATATAGAGAATAAGAAATCGGTATGCGCATCTGGCAAATAGAGTAACTTCTGCACACTGGCTCCTAGGCCAGCCCCAAACCACTCTCCACTACCAGATGCAATTAATGCTTGGGTTAGCTGATAACCTGCGCCAAATGGGTCTTGCCAAGGGTCTAGAAAACTACTAACACGAGCCATACGGTATTCAGAGGTAACCACCAATGCAACTAGAATTGTTACCATTGGGAACACCGTAAGCACAAAATAGCGCCACGGTGCGCCTGCTATTAACAACATACCCGTAATAATGACGGCAATAACAAATGTACTACCGTAATCCGGTTCCATTAATAGCAAAATAGCCATAACACCAAAGGGCAGTGCAAGACGAATCACCGCACTAAAATTTTCTTTTACTGCAGATGAATGGCGGTCTAAATAGCCTGCCATAAATACCACGATGGCGAGCTTCATAAATTCCGATGGCTGAAAGTTCATTACAACCAGTGGTAACCAACGTTTACTACCATTAATTTCACGTCCAACAAGTAGAACTGCGACTAAAAGCAGTAAAGCGAATAGAAAGACTTTACCACGATGGTTTTCCCAAAAGGATAATGGTATCTGAAAAAATATGTAGGCTGCGAAAGCACCTAAGCCCATCGACATCATTTGTCTAAAAAAGTAATGATCAGGATTTCCAAAGCGGGTTTGGCTAATAGCCACCGAGCTTGAAGCGGCCATGGTTAAACCAATCATAGCTAAAAGCGCAATTAAACCTAATAGCCAAAAATCCATTGGCCATGTTTTATCGAGTGCCCGCATTTCATTAAATTTCGCTAACATCCGTCTACTCTTATTCGACCGAACTGTTATGTTTTAAACAAGCTTGCTCAACTAACTCCGCAAACTTTTCACCACGTTTTATATAGTTTGCGAATTGATCAAAACTGGCGCAAGCAGGTGAAAATAAAACACAATCTTGAGGTTGCGCATTTTCTAAGGCTATTGCAACAGCAGATGTTAAATCTTCCACTTTGCACAATTCTATTGAATCATTAATGGTTTCTGTCGCAGATAACCAGGATTCAGCAATAATATCTTGATCACGACCAAATAAAATGACTTGCTTGCAGTAGCCGTTAATTGGAGATACAAGCCCTGAAAAATCGGCTTCTTTGCCTACTCCACCCGCAATTAAAATAATTTTACCTTGAGTCTCGGTCCCCAAACTTTCCAGCGCGGTAACCGTTGCACCTACATTGGTGCCTTTAGAGTCATTAACCCAACTAATTTCATTATGTATTGTCACTAACTCTGTGCGATGAGGCAGGCCTCTAAACTCTTGCAATACCTTTTGAAAATGTGACTTATCAATATCAAATGGACGGCACAGAGCCATCATAGCCAGTGCATTTAACTTATGATGTAAGCCTTGCATTTTCATTGCAGAAACAGGCACTAAAGGTGTATTTCCATAACCTAACCAGGCCTGGTTATTGTGCTGAATTTCACCATAATCTTTGTCTGTTTTAATAAAATTAGGCTTTAGACTAAAATGCACTACGTCGCCGTGGTGAATCAAACCTTGTTCGCCTAAGCCGTCTGGAATTACAGCTAATTCCGTCTCAGCAAAGACTTTTGTTTTTGCTTGAATATAATCTTCAATATCGGCATATCGATCCATGTGATCTTCTGAAATATTCAACACGGTTGATGATGCTGTGGTTAAAGAGTAGGTCGTCTCTAACTGAAAACTGGACAACTCCAGAACAAATGCATCATATTCATTGTCATCAATCAGCAAATCCAAAGCAGGTTCACCAATGTTGCCGCCCACGCCAACTTTATAACCTGCATTTTCCAACGCCATACCAGTAATAGTCGTAACGGTACTTTTTCCGTTAGAGCCGGTAATGGCAATAACGGGTACACCAACGGCTCTTGCAAACAATTCAATATCGCCAATGATGTGCTTGCCAGATTTATTTAAAGCGGCAACCCATGGTTCAGCCTTTGCGATGCCTGGGCTTAACACCACCGTTTTAAATTTTGTCAGCCAGTTATTAGGAATCTCTCCTGTTGCAAATTGCACATTGGGAAAGGCTTCTTGTAGTTCTTTTGTATCAAACGTTTCACGCGTATCAAAAGCCAAGCATTTTTCGCCCTGCGCATCAAAATAACGCAATACTGACTGGCCTGTAACGCCTAAACCCGCAACTAAATACATATCTAGCGACTCTCTTTTTTTATCTGATTTTTAAACTGGCTAAGCCGATTAATACTAATATAATGGTTATCACCCAGAAACGCACAATAACTTGGGATTCATGCCACCCTTTTTGCTCATAATGATGGTGTAATGGAGCCATTAAGAAGATGCGTTTTCCTCTTAGCTTAAAGGATCCAACCTGCAAAATAACCGAGACGGTTTCTGCAACAAAAATCCCACCCATAATAAACAGAACCAATTCTTGTTTTACGGCAACGGCCATACCGCCTAAGGTTGCACCAATGGCAAGTGAGCCTACATCGCCCATAAAAACTTGAGCAGGATGAGCGTTAAACCATAAAAAGCCTAAACCTGCACCCACCAAAGCGGAGGCTAAAATCGTTAACTCCCCTACCCCAGGTATATAGGGAATATTCAGATAATCAGAAAAATAAACATGGCCAGAAAGATAAGCAAACACACCTAAAGCAGCAGAAATCATAACCGTTGGCATAATCGCTAAGCCGTCTAATCCATCCGTTAAATTAACCGCATTAGAAGTACCCACAATGACTAAATAACTTAAAACAATTGTCCAAGCACCAAGGTGAATAACAGTATCTTTCATAAAAGGAATCAGAAGATCCGTTTCAGCAGGCACGGTTGCCAAAGCAAACAGTGTGTAAGCGGTAGCAAACCCTACAACGGATTGCCATAGATACTTGGTTCTGGCTCGCATACCATTTGGGTCTTTGTAAACCACTTTTTTATAATCATCAATAAAGCCAATTACACCAAAACCAAGCATAGATAGAGTAATAACAAGCAAGTAATGATTGGTCAAATCGCCCCAAAGAATCACCGATACAGCAACAGAGAACAGAATCATTGTTCCGCCCATTGTGGGTGTACCAGCCTTAATTAGGTGCGTTTGGGGACCATCTTGACGAATGGCTTGGCCTACTTTTAAACGGGTTAACCAACGAATCATCGCAGGGCCAATTAAAAAAGAGAGAATCAATGCAGTTAGCACACTCATAATCGCACGCATGGTGATGTAACTAAACACACCAAAGCCTGAGATATACTGTTGTAGATATTCTGTTAAATATATAAGCATGCTGCTATTTCCTATTTTTGCGCCTATCTTTGACGCTTAGTTAATTCCTTAAGCTTTACAACTCGCTAACACTTGTTGCGATACTTTTTCCATTCTGGCACTTCGTGAGCCCTTCACCAGAACATTAACCTTTTCACCTTCTTTCTCTGCCTCTTTAAGATAATCTATCAAGGCTTGAGCAAGTTCGTCATGATGGGTAAAAAATGTCGCATTTTCTCCAAACTTTTCAGGCATGACCCTAGTGTCTTCGCCATAAACGTATAGTCTGGATACATTTTTTTCACGTGCAAATTCAGCAATTTCTTGATGCGCAGATAAGGAGCCCTCTCCAATTTCAGCCATGGCTCCTAAACAGAGTATTGCCAGGCCTGGTAAAGAGACTAAAGCATCAATTCCGGCCTTTACGGATTCAGGGTTTGCATTATAACTGTCATCTATTAACCAGCCAGTACTTATTGCGGTTTTTTGTAATCTTCCTGGTACGCCACTAAAGCTTTTTAATCCAGCCTCGATAACGCCCCAACTTAATTCTGCTGCTGTGGCAACCGCAACACAAGCTGCAGCATTCATTGCGTTATGAAAGCCTAAAACAGGCATTTGAATTTGCTGTGTTTTTTCAGCAAAATCCAATGTAAATTCAATGCCTGATGTTTGCGTATCTAAAACCTTAAAATTGGATAATTGAATATCTGCTTTTGAATCTGTACCAAATTTAATAATATTTTTTACCGCGAGCTCTTCTAGGCTTTTTAACCAATCTTCATATCCTGGAGAGTCCGTATTAATAATGGCAACACCAGGCCTTAGTGAATCGGTTTTATTCAATCCCTGAAAAATTTCGCCTTTGGTATTAATCACGCCTTGTAAACTACCAAAGCCTTCTAAATGTGCGCCTGATGCATTATTAATGATGGCAATATCGGGTAGCGCCAAAGCGGTTAAATAACTAATTTCTTTGGGGTGGTTGGCTCCCATTTCAATAATCGCAAACTCATGCTCTGGTCGTAAATTTAATAATGTACGAGGCACTCCAAAATCATTGTTGAGGTTTCCTTCCGTTGCCAATGTCTTGCCTGCCAATGAAAATATGGCGTTGAGTAACGTTTTAATGGTGGTTTTACCATTACTCCCGGTAACCGCCACTAACGTCTTTACAGGCATCTGTAATCTATGCCAGCGTGCAAATTCACCTAATGCGATTCGAGTATCATCAACCAACACACCGGGAACAATCGTATCAACATCTTCTGAAACCAATACGGCTACTGCACCCTGTTGCACAGCTTTTTCTATAAACGCATGACCATCAAAGTTTTCACCCTTAATGGCGATATAGAGTGCGCCAGGCTCTAAGGTACGAGTATCGGTACTAATGGAAGTAAAGCTGATGGACTCCATTTCGCTTAAAGGTCCAACAATATCACCGTTTGTACTCTCACTTAGTTGTTCTAAAGTCCATGAAAACATGGCTGAATCCTTCATTAAATATTGATTATCATTGACCGTTTTTTGCTGATTTTCATCAAGCTGTGATTGCAATACCGACAGCAACTGCTCAGCCGTTTGCTTTCCTAAGCTTTTTTCTAGGTTACTCATACAAATTAAACCTAATCGGTTTTTACCTGTGAGTGTTGATGTGATTTTAGCCAGTCAACAACCACCGCTTTGTCGCTATATGGGTATTTAACACCCGCTATTTCTTGGTAATCTTCATGCCCTTTACCTGCAATTACCACAATATCTTCAGCTTGAGTCTTATCCAATACCGATTTTATAGCGCACTCTCTATCAAGCTCATAAAATGCCTTTTGTGGCGCAACAAACCCTGTTTTTATCTCATTAACAATCTGTTCAGCAGATTCATCTCTTGGATTATCATTGGTGACCATAATCTTATCCGCTAACGATTCGGCGATAGCGGCCATAAGAGGGCGTTTTCCTTGGTCACGGTTTCCACCACAGCCGAACACCGTAATTAACTTGCCATCTGAATACGCCAAGTGTATCTTGACCGCTTGTAAAACTTGCTGTAACGCATCTGGCGTGTGAGCAAAATCCAAAATAATCGTCGGTGATGTTGCTAAAACCTGCATTCTGCCTGCAACAGAAGTTAAGTTAACCAGGCCTGGTTTAATTTTTTGCCATGTAAAATCGCTGCTTAATAAAATAGACAATGCACACATGACATTCTCTAAATTAAATATGCCCATTAATGGGATATCCACCTTCTCAGTTTTTAAAGCACCTTTTTCTGCTGACATGATAGTAAATTCACACGCAATACCCTGCGAAGTTAAATCAACATTCTCACAAGTTAAATTTGCTTGAATAAAGGATTTTGGTGAGTTTTTATTTGGCTGATAAAACCACAATCCACGACCGTCATCTGTTTCCTTTGTTGTTGCAAGCATTTGACTAATTTCAACACCAATCGAGTCAGACACATTCAAAACTTTATGTTTGGCTGGGTACTCATAAAACAGACGAGTTTTGGCTTGTTGATAGGCTTCAATTGTGCCATGAAAATCCATATGGTCACGAGTCACTTGTGTCAAAGCGACAGTCTCAAAATTCACGCCCTGAATACGTCCCAAACACAAGCCATGCGAAGATACCTCCATGATGACCCACTGCATACCTTGCTGTAAAAACTCATGCAATAAACGATGAACTTGAACGCTTTCAGGTGTCGTATTATTGGTTTTTTGCAAATCATCTAAAGGACCGTTTCCTAAAGTACCAATCAATGCGACTTTTTGTCCAAGATGAGCAAGTAGCTGTGCCGTATAAAACGCTGTTGATGTTTTACCATTCGTTCCAGTAATACCAACAACCTTTAACTTTTGGCTTGGCTGGTCATAAAACCATGCGGCAAACTCACCAAGCTTATCAGTGATACTTTCTATAACCCAAACAACAACCTCAAATTGTGAGTTTTCAACAAGTTCAGTTTCAGCTTCCGTTAAAGCTCTATCCGCAATAATCAACCCAGGTTGTTTGGAGAGTACACTTTCTAAAAACTCTAATCCGTGTCTCTGCTCACCCTGAATAGCGATAAACACATCCGCACATTCAACTTTTCGTGAATCTAGCGTCAGATTACTTACCGTTTTGTCAGTTAAGTTTTCATTCAAATCCAAGTAATTGCTTAACGTATACAAACCTTTAATAAAGCTTTGTAGCTCTGCTAATTTTTTGGTTTGATAGTTTATGGTCGAGTAAGTCATAATCCGTTAACCGCCTTACGGTTCAATGCCGCACTATGACTTAACTCATGATTAATTTCATCAGGAGCAATGTTTCTTAACCGCAAGGCCTCTTGCATCACTTCTTTAAAAACAGGGGCTGCCACCTTACCTCCGTAATACACACCTCTACTGGGTTCATTGACCACAAGAACCATCACCATATCAGGGTTTGACACAGGCACAACACCTGCAAAGAGCGCAAGATACGTATTTTCTTTATAACCACCACGACTCTTCGTTTTGTGAACCGTTCCTGTTTTACCCGCTACCCTGTATCCTGCAATGGCGGCCTTTGGTGCTGTTCCACCTTTGGCAACTACGGTTTCCATCATTTCTAAAACCGCTTGAGCGGTTTGCGGTTTAATGATTTGTCGTGCTTCAGGTGCTTTATCTAATTTAATCAAACTTAGAGGGCTTGCTTTCCCTTGATTGGCAATCACCAAATAGGCCTGAGCTAGATTTAATATATTAGTACTAAAACCATAACCATAGGAGGCTGAGGCTTGATCAATATCTTGCCACTCTTGTGCTGGCTTTAAATAACCCATAGACTCGCCTGGTAAAAACAACCCTGTTTCTTGACCAATACCAATATCTGCCCAAAACGCACGCTGTTCTTCAGCTTTTAGTTTTAATGCAATTTTAGCCGCTCCAATATTACTGGATTTTTGAATGACTTCTAATGGCGTAATCTTTCCATGATTGTGCGTATCGGTAATTCGTTTACCTTGAATTCTCATAGAACCGGGGGATGTATTGATCATGCTCTCTTCAGTAATCACGCCTGCATCTAAAGCCTTGGCAACTGTAAAAGGTTTCATGGTTGAACCTGGCTCAATTAAATCGGCAATAACTCTGTTTTTAATTCCTGCACCACGTCTTTGAGCAGGATCATTTGGGTTAAAGCTAGGCAAACTTACCATCGATAATATTTCACCTGTTTTAGCATCCAATATAACAGAACTTGCCGATAACGCTTGGTGTTCAATCATGACTTTCTTTAAAGCACGATATGCAAAATACTGTAGATTCTTGTCTAAACTCAACACCAATGGATTACCTGCTTTTGAGGCTTTGATGTCCTTAACAAAATCAACAACATGGCCAGCACGATCTTTCACCACTTGCTTTTTACCTGGTGTACCCTGCAACCAATTGTTATAAGCCAACTCAATGCCTTCTATACCCTTATCATCAATATTGGTAAAACCAATAATATTAGCATTACTCTCACCAGCAGGATAATAACGCTTGTATTCATCTTGGGTGTAAACACCGGTTAATCGCATCTTATCTATCTTATTAGCAACCTCAGGTACCAGACTGCGTTTTAAATAGAGAAACCGTCTTTTAGGGTATTTATTCAGTTTATTGACGATGGTTAAACGGTCCATACCTAAAGCCGCCGCCAAACGAGATGCACTATGGCGATAACGATTAATGACATGCATATCAACCCAAATAGATGGTAACAACTTACTGACTTCTATATGGTTCGAGCCATTTTCATAGCTCATTTCAACGTATTTTGTGTAAGTTCCCGGTAGTTCAAGTTCAGCCAGTTTTTCAATGATTTTTTTGTCACTCACCTGACGAATAAAGCTGAGTTTCTTAAAACGATTTTGTTTTGCCAACTCATTTAACTGGCTATCACTCAAGCCAAGTAATTCTAGAAAGGCTAAGTAGTTCCTTTGATGAGTCAAAATAACCTTTGGATCAACCCATACCGATGCCATGGGGGTACTTAAGGCAAGTAAACTGCCATTTCGATCATAGATTTCGCCACGTGGTGCAGGAATGTCTATGGTTCGTACTTGACGTTTATCTCCTTCTGCTTGTAAGAAGTCAGTTTTAACAACTTGCACATAGTAAGCCCGAACAGCAATCGCCATAAAACCTAAGGTTATTAAGGTAAATACAACCGAGTCACGCTTAATTTTGAACATGCTGTTTATCCCCTTCTGTAGGATTTACAACAACGGTATGGCTTGGAATTTCATTAATATAAATGTTTTGAAAATGGCTTTTATCAAGTGTCATGTTTAACTTATTTTTTGCAACCTGCTCAACCATAATGGGTGAAGTTAAGTGCTTCTTTTCTAACATTAAGCGCCCCCACTCTTCTTTTGCAGCAAGGGTCTGCTTTAAAGACTGGTAGTACCTTGACTCAACATTACGAATTTCATGCTGTACGTGAACAATGGCCAGTAGGCTTGCTAAAACAAGCGTGGCCAGAAAAAAAAGAAAAAACCCACGCCACTTAAAGTCTTTTAAGTGAGTGGGTCGAGGGATTCGATTCTGCATATCGACCTATCCGACAATGCATATACTAACTAAAATCCTATAAGATACTCGCTGGACTAACGAATACCCAAAACAGGATTTAGTCAGCTTGACGTCTTAAGAAAGCAGGAATATCTAAGTAATTAGAACTCTCCATACTTCCTGCTGCTGCGCCATTAACAACCATTTTTGGGCGAACCACTTCAGGTTCTGGCGCTAAAATTTCAGGTTGCGCCATATCAATCGTCGTTTGTGCTGGCTGTGCACTAGCAGCTGCTTGCTGAACTTCAGGCTCACTCATTTTGGCTTCTTGATTATTCGCTTTTACAGCTTGTAGATTTGGCTTAACCACTTCAGGCTTTGCATTACCCGCTCCTTCTGTTTCAAGACCAGTTGCCACTACCGTTACACGAATTTCATCTGTCATGGCTTCATCAACCGAAGTACCAATAATGACACGAGCATCTTGCGCTGCAACTTGGTCAATAACATCACCCACTTCATTAAACTCACCAAGTGTAAAGTCTAAACCACTGGTAATATTCACCAGTAAACCACGAGCACCAGCTACGGAAATGTCTTCTAGCAGAGGGTTAGCAATGGCTTTTTCAGCCGCTTTAATTGCGCGATCATCACCCGTTGCATGACCCACACCCATCATAGCCATTCCACGCTCACCCATAACAGTACGTAAATCTTCAAAATCCACGTTAATCATTCCTGGACGAGTAACAAGTTCTGAAATACCCTGTACAGCACCGTGCAAAACTTCGTTTGCATAATCAAACGCTTTAGCCAAGACAAAGTCACGACCTAATACTTTTAATAGTTTATCATTTGGAACCGTAATTAAAGAATCAACGTGTTCAGCAAGCTCTTCAATACCCGCATCCGCAATATGATTACGGCGTTCAAAGCCAAACGGTTTACTTACAACACCGACTGTTAAAATCCCCATTTCACGTGCTGCTTGAGCCACAACTGGAGCAGACCCTGTCCCAGTACCGCCACCCATTCCAGCTGTAATAAAGACCATATCAGCGTCTTTTAAATGTTCTTTTACTGCATCAATATCATCTTTTGCAGCTTGTTTACCACGCTCAGGATCGGCACCTGCACCTAATCCGCCTGCACCTAACTGAATACAAGCTTCAACTGGTGAATTTTCCAATGCTTGAGCATCCGTGTTCGCACACATAAACTCAACGCCCTTAACATTAGAACGTACCATATAATCAACAGCGTTACCGCCGCCTCCGCCTAGGCCAATTACTTTAATAACAGGCATACCAGGTGTCCTAACTGGTGAAACTTCTTTTCCTACGAAATTCATGACGATGATCCCCTTAATCAGCATGATAAACAAAATGTATTTGAAAAAATTTACTACTTAATTATTTAAAGCTTTTCAGCAATCCTCAATACCGCACTTCGAGATCTTGAGTTTTGTTGACACTCTTCTTTACTTGGAAAGATAGGCTTTCCAATTTTCTTGATTACCGGCTCAATTACTTCTAATTGAATCGGTGAATCTGGAAACAAATCTTTAATCTTCGATTGATCTCTTATAAACACCTTAACAATTCTGTCTTCCAGTGAATGAAAACTGATAACAGACAATCTTCCACCTGGTGCTAATACTTCAACCGCAGCTTCTAAAACATTTTTTAACACATCCAACTCTCTATTTACCGCAATTCTGATTGCTTGAAATGTTCTGGTTGCAGGATGTTTATTTTTCTCTGTCTTTGGCGAAACCCTCTTAACTAAGTTCGCCAAGTCAAATGTTGTATGTAATTCATTTCTATCTGAAGCTTCTTTTATTTCTCTAGCAAGACGACCAGAAAATCGCTCTTCACCGTAATTCTGTAAAACAAGCTTTAACGTTTTTTCATCCACCTTCTTAAGCCACTCTTTTGCACTTAAACCTGCTTCAGGATTCATGCGCATATCAAGTGGACCTTCACGCATAAAACTAAAACCTCGTTCTGCGTCATCAAGCTGTGGGGATGAAACACCTAGGTCAAGCAACATACCATCAATTTTGCCGAGCAAGCCTCTTTGCTCACAATAGGTTTTTACATCCTCAAAACTGCCATGCTGAATTTCAAATCGTTGATCACTGATATGTGTGTTTGCATACTCTATTGCTTCAGGATCTTGATCAATCGCAATCAATCGACCATCTTCACCCAAGCGTTTTAGCAATGCTTGACTGTGTCCACCTCGTCCGAAGGTTCCATCAATATAAATGCCATTCGGCTTTATATTTAGGCCGTCTAAAGATTCATTTAAAAGAACTGAAAAATGTGTTTCTTGTGATTCCACTTCATTTCCTTGCTCCAGCACTGGTAAACCCCGTTATTACAAGTAATTACAAGCTTAGACTTGCAAGTGATTCAGAAACCTCATTTGACATCGCCGTATCCAACATCTCTGGACGACTGTTGTCCCATGCTTCTTGGGACCACAATTCAAATTTATTACCCTGCCCTAATAGTATTGCCGGTTTATCAATCTTTGCATGCTCTCTCAATAGGCTCGGTAACAAAATACGGCCTTGAGAATCAATTTCCATTTCTGAGGCATGACCAAGTAGCAAACGCTGGTACAATCTCGCCTGAGGATCAACATTTGGCAACGACATTAACTTACGCTCAATGATTTCCCACTCATCCAGGGTATAAATCAACAAGCAAGGGCTATGTAGATCAATAGTGGCGACTAGCTGATTATCGCTAGCGTCAGAAATCGATTCACGATATTTCTTAGGGACAGCCATTCTTCCCTTAGCATCGATATTGACCGAATTGATTCCTCTAAAAAAAAGCATTTTTACCACTTTTCACCACTTTGTTCCACTTGGTGCCACTATATGGAGTTTTGATGCCACTGTCAACTACATAAAACCGTAAATTCCATGCTGTGACAACAACTTAGCGTCATTTTGGAATAAAAAGCAGACTAATACTAAAAATAAAAAACTCAAAAATATCATAACTTTATGCATAAATAACAAATTTGTTTTTAACTTATAACAACAAGAGTTTGTCTAGATTTCAGTAAAAATACATACAAGCAAGACACACTCAAAATCGATACATAATGTAAGTTTTGAAAAATAAAAGCACTATATATTGTGCTTAGGATTTGTTTAATTAAAAAAAATAAAAAAAGTGGAGTTTTTTTCCATTTTTTTCAAGAAATGAAAAAAACTGGAAATTCTTGAGGGATTTCTACGGTTTTACTGAAACCAATTGAAGCTTCTGAAATTTAAAAACGAACAAGATACTAAACAGGTAGCTAAATAGAAATGAGAGAAATGAGATAATTACTAGGCTGGGCTACCTATTTAAACTGCGTCTTATACAGATTAAATTTAATTACCCACAATTGAGATTACAAAATGTATTTGTTTCATTGAACCTGTTATGACTTATGTAGCAAGTTTAACGACGGCGATGCTTATATTGCGTTGGGCAATAGCCTCTAGTTATTTCTTTTGTACGAAAGGCTTCATGCTTAGTTTTACGACCTGTCACACGCTCACGCCAAACTTTAAAACTTTTTGGCTTTAGTTGAGAACGCATCAACTTGATAACTCGAGATTCTGATAAGCCATAATTAAGTTCAATTGCTTCAAAAGGGGTTCTATCCTCCCAAGCCATTTCAATAACTCGAGAAATTTCTTCCTCATTAAGCGTTCTTTCGTCAACAAATTGCGCTATTCTCAATGTAAACACCTCAAAAAAACCAATACAAAGCAAGTCAAATAATATACAAATATAATACAACAATTATACACAAGGTTGTCAATTCAGAATCTAAGATTAAATTATTTTTTGCGTAAAAATGCTTTTATCGTTTTTGAATGATAAACATTGATATAAGAAAACAGAAAAGAAGCTTATATAGAACCACAATCAGGCCATACATAAAACAAGGGGAGAAGAAAAAAGTGGGTCTATAAGCCGGGTTCTGTACTCTTGCGAGCGACAACCATTCATCTGGACTAAACATCACTGCTAGCCTCAAGCAACCTACCCGAAAACACCTGCGAGCAACAGGTTGTACTAAGCAAGCTTAATACATTGTTTTCCTATTTGGTCTTGCACCGGATTGGGTTTTCACTGCCACTTTTGTTACCAAAAGCGCGGTGCGCTCTTACCGCACCATTTCAACCTTACCTGATCTCCTAAGAGCCATCGGCGGTATATTTTCTGCTGCACTGTCCGTCAGCTTACACTGCCCAGCCGTTAGCTGGAATCCTGCTCTATGGTGCCCGGACTTTCCTCCGAAGGCGAACCTTCCGCGGTTGTCCGACCCACTTTTTAGACAGCGTATACTACAGCAACACTCGCTAAAAGGCGAGTGTAAAAGTTCATACTTTAAATTTCTAATAGAAAGCTTTGCATGAAAAAGACACAAAAATTTTCTAATAAAACAAAGTCAGCTCTTTAGCCAACTTGTTTCTAAAACGATATGGTACCTTTTGGTTAATCATCATCGCAAAAGGCAAGACCTGCTGATCTTGTTTAATATAGCCAGCAAGCGTACTTACGCCTATTAGAGTTCCTGACTTAGCAAAAACTCGGCTTTCCACTTCAGGCAGTAGTTTTATCCAAGGTTTAAAAGCCTGTAAAACATCCACTAACTGACTTGGTGCCAAGCGGTTGTGACGAGATAGCCCTGCACCATCTTCAATATTAAATTTTTGCCAACCAAAATTCTCTGTTAACAACTTTTGGAAAGCACGCTTAAGTTTATCTTGGTTAGCAGGCGCTCCAAATAAATCTGCACTTAAATTCAAAGCCAATTGATTAGCAATAAAGTTAGTTGAATACTTCATCATTGGTCTAATGACTTCTGCTAATGTTCTACTATTTAAATGAGTATATAAAGGCCGTACATTTTTTCCAGCAGAACCTTGTACAGTTTGAAAACGAATCGTGTTATCAACCCCAATTCCTTGCTCCTTTAAAAATTCACCTAATAACTCGGCAAAATAACGTTGATTAAGTGTTGAGTTTTTGCCTAAGTTCACTCTCTTAAATTTTCCCGTCTTTTTTGATTTATAATTTTTAATTGATCGAGCCACTACAAAACCCGATTCCGTCATAGGCGTTTGAGGCTCTGCAGACAAGAATTTTTGTCCACGTTTTTGTACATAAATACTATTAAAGTTAGCCGCTATTGCTGATGGAATGGCGTCATAAGGGTTATCTGACAGGCCTGTACCTGGCATAACCAGGCTTGCTTGATAATAACTGGCATCTAACTGAATACCCGAAAGCCTTTTAATGCCCTTTTCCTGCAATTTAACTTGTAAGTTTTTAGCAATAGAGAGCAAATCTTCTGAAACCAAGAATGGATCACCAAACCCTTTAACTATTATTATTGGAGCTTGTGAATTTGAGTAATCCAAATAGAACTCGGTCTTAAAGCGATAGTCCTCTCCCCAATGTTGTAAAGAGAGTAAAGCGGTGAGTAATTTAGTGGTTGATGCTGGCACATAAAACTGCTGTGCATTTTTTGATTCTAATTGATGATTATTTTCATCCAACAACAAAAAACCAGCTTGTTCAAGCTTGGAAAAATAGTGCCAATTTGGACCATTCAAACTGACTTTTTCAGCCTCAGCACCCACAGTTTGAGCAGCACTCGCCAGCCCTGAAAAGCCTATAAAATTTATACTCGATAGAATACAAACACTGTATAAAACAAGAGATTTAATCAAAATAGTCACTTAAAATTTGGGGTTTCGTAACTTTCTATTATATGACAGTTTAAGCAAATGAAATAACACCTCTGTTAAACATGTAAATTTTTCGATTCAAATACCTTTTTGGTTTAAGATAAGCTTCACTTATAAAAAAATGAAATTTTATGAATCAGAAACCTTCACCTGCAAGTTCGACCATTGAAACAACAAAAATGGTTAAACCCATTTCCAAAATCAGACACCCGCTGACTAAAACCATTATCTATGGGTTTATTTGGGCTGTCGTATTTGCACTTTTATTACCCTTTGGCAAAATTTTACTTTGGCAATACAGCTTTTTTATAGGTGCAGTTCCAAGCACTCTGCTTTGGGATTTATTTAATATTCAAAATCCATCTAGCGTAATTATCGTAGCCATGGTAAACAGCTTAATTCTGCTGTTTCCTTACTTTTACTACCTAAAAACTCAGCAACAGTATTGGTGGCTCTACTTCAGTATTGCTTTATATGGTTTTATTAATGCTTCTCTTGGTTTTACCATCATTATCAGCGTCAAAGACTTTGCCCACTAAACAACATGAAACTTTCCGGTAAAAACTTGACAGGCCTGTGTATTGCCAATACCCATCCACAACACGCTTTAGCGCTAAGTAAGAACTTGGGACTTAACATTTGTGCAAATTCCAAGAATGCACTATGGTTAGACTGGGTAAACAGTAAAAAAGACCCAACTTTAAAACTGGCTATTTGCTCAGACACCCAAGGCCCAGTGTTTGTTGATTTTCTAGCTGGTAAAAAAGCACATCGTCGTCAATTTGGTGGCGGGAAAGGGCAGCCATTAGTAAGAGCAATGGGACAGACCAATACTGGCTTACCCTCTATTATTGATGCCACAGCAGGTATGGGTGGCGATAGTTATGTCTTGGCTAGCCTTGGATTTACAGTACAAATGCTAGAGCGTTCACCTATTGTAGCGGCTCTGTTAGCCGATGCATTGACTCGGGCACAGAAAGAGAGCGTACTCTTAGAAGACGAAATTACGCAAAGCATCCAAAATTTGTCACTGGTAAATGCCAATAGCGCAGAATACCTTATAGAACAAAAACCGCAAGTTGACGTTATCTACATGGATCCCATGTACCCTGAAAAAAAGAAAAAAGCGGCCGCCAAAAAAGAGATGCAAGCTCTTCAACAACTTGTTGGCCCAGACTTAGATAGTGAAAAGCTCCTAGAAGCGGCTCTACAAACTGCACGCAATCGTGTGGTAGTAAAACGTCCAAAAGGCGCTGATTCTATTACCTGCAATTTAAACAACATTAAACCTACCAGCCAAATATCAAGCCCAAATACTCGATATGACATCTATGTTCTAAAGGCATTAAAAGCTTCTGGGCAGCTTTAACAGTCTGAGTAAAGATAAATAACCTTATAATGCTCTGAAACTTTACTTACTAAGAACATTTGTCACTTAGCTCTTCTACTTAAGCTCTAAAACACGTTGATAGATTGGTTTTTTCTTCTCGCCAGTTAGCTCGGCAATCATTTCAGATATTTGTTTTACAGGAAGATTCTGTTTTAACATCACTTCAATCATCTTATCCTGTTCCAGCAAGGTTGCTTCACCTGATTCTGCTGATTTTACCTCAGCACCTGCTAGCATTAAAACAAACTCGCCCCTTACCTTATCCGAGTTTTCAGTAAAGTATGCGACAACTTCCTGAACAGTACCACTTACAAACTGTTCAAATTTTTTCGTTAACTCCCTGGCCACCACCAATTCCCTTTCACAACCAAAAACTGTCTGCATCGAATCAAGACAAGCCATTAACCTATGAGGCGACTCATAAAAGACCATGGTTCTCACTTCATTGGCTAATGGCTCTAGAGCCAATAAACGTTTATTAGGTTTAGCTGGCAAAAAACCCTCATAAGTAAAACGGTCTGTTGGCAGACCAGCAGCACATAAAGCGGTAATGACAGCACTCGGCCCTGGAATCGGAATCACTTCAATACCTTCTTCTCGCAAACGTTTAACCAAATGATAACCTGGATCATTAATAAGTGGCGTACCAGCATCTGAAACCAAAGCCCCCTGTTCACCAGTTTTCAGTTTGTCCAATAACTGTTCGGTACGCTGTAACTCATTATGCTCATGCAGACTCATTAACTTTTGATTAATACCCAACGCCCCCAATAAACTCTTAGTGTGGCGAGTGTCTTCCGCTGCAATCCAGTCAACATTTTCCAATGTCTCAATTGCTCGGCGCGTAATATCACCCATATTACCAATTGGAGTAGCAACCACGTAAAGTTTGCCTAAAGCTTGTCTGTCAGTGTGATGACTCATATTCACCCTTAAGTTTTCTAAAAAGTGCCGTTAATTTCAAATAGGTAAGCAAGATTACTCAATTAGAAATCCAGATTGCTATATAATCTTTTCTACGTCACTAAAAATAAATAACTATTCTAAATCAAAATGCTAAAGACCACGCCGATTTACCTTTCAAGTTCGATAAAAACATTTACGCTAACCATCATTATCATGGGATTGACTGCCTGTGGTGTTACGCCTAACAAGCCAAGTACACATTTAAAAGAAACACCAAAACAGTTTAAAACCGAGGTCAAACCCGATGTTAATGCCGTTAAAAAACCTAAAAGCTATAGCCTTGTAGAACTTAAAGCGTTGCAAACAAAAGCACTAAATGAATCTCAATGGGCGGACTATCTCGCCTATAGCACTGAAATATGGCGTAAATCTAAAGCCAACCCAGCTTACCAAGCTCAAATTGAAGATCAAATCTGGTCAATATTAAACTCTTTATCTGCTGAAAACATATTGAATCTTGAAGAGAGTAGCAATCCTGATGTGCAGGCCTGGTCAACCTTATTCAACACATTTAACAACCCTCAATCTGATTTTGATATGGGCATGATGAACTTAAAAACGTTTGAAGCCGATGCCATCTATCAACAACACCTTTTAGCTAAATTAATTACCAACCAGCCCCAAGAGCAAGAAATCAAACAAATTGCAGTTCTACTACCTCTCGAAGATCGCTACCAAGTTGTTAGCGAACAAATTCGCAGTGGAATCATGAAGGCTTTCTTTGCTTCTAATCAACAAATCACCCTGAAGTTTTATGACACCAGCGTGCTTGAAAATTTAGAAGAGGTCTACACTCTAGCAAAACAAGAAGGAGCTGACCGCATCATTGGTCCTCTGCGCAAAGAGGCATTGCAAGAGTTAGCCAGTTTTTATGACACAAACCTGCTTGCGCTAAACACCCTAGAAAATGCACCATTTACCCAGTTTAGCTTGAAATCGGCTGATGCGAGCTTACAGATGCTCATAAGTTTTGAATCTGCAGGATATGAACGCCTTGGTATTCTCAGCAATGATTCCAAAAGAGACCTAGACAAAGCGAATACATTTCAACAAGAATGGACACAAGCAAATCACAATGCAGAACTGAGCATTTACCCTGATGAACGTCCAAAATTAAGAGCGGCTTTAGGCGACCTAATTCATGAAAAGCAAAGTAAAGAACGCAAAAACAATTTACGCTGGTTACTTGGCCGTAATTTGAGTTTTTTTCCAAGAACTCGCCAAGATTTAGATGCTGTTGTCATTTATGACAATGCAAACCGTATGGCGGTTTTTAGACCGCAATTTGACTTTTTTGGACTTGATACACCTGTATATGGTGACATTCAATTGTCACCTACCAACTTTCAAGACATTAAAACTAACGCAGATTTAAACCGAGTAAGTTTCTTAACTTACCCTGCCGTTTTAAATCCTGCAGATTTAAGCTCCAAGTTTGAAGCATTTGGCTGGGACAGCTTTATTATCTCAACTCATATGAGAGAACTAGAGAATGGCCATTGTTTAGCCAGTGGTAAAACAGGGGTTTTAAGTCTGGATAATAAAGAAATTAAACAACAGCTGGTTTGGGCTAAATATGATAAAACTGGTGTTTTAAAAGAAGCACCTCCTAGAAAAATTGAGCCTAAAATCACTGAACTCACATCTAACAACCCTGTTATTTCTCAATAGACCTTGAGGTTTTATGCCTGTTTTTTCTAACCTACTTTCAGTTGGACATCAAAAAGAACAACAGGCAAAAAAATGGTTAATACAGCAAGGGATTAATATCATTGCTGAGAACTTTCACTGTAAAGGTGGAGAGATTGATTTAATCGGTTTGGACGCAACAGGCCTGCTCATCTTTTTTGAAGTTAAATACCGTAAACAAACCGCATTTGGCCACCCTGCCGAAACCGTTACCTCTCAAAAACAAAAGCGCATTATCCATTGCGCACAAAACTATCTAGCTAAAAACCCAAACCATCAAGACTTGGCTATGCAATTTGATGTAATTACATTTACAGCCAAAAATAAAACCCCACAATGGATTCAAAATGCGTTTGAAACTCTTTAACAATTTAAGCATAAGGAATGCATTTTGATTATTCAGATTCCCGGCCGTGATAGCCTTGATTTAAAACACGTCATTTTTGATTACAACGGTACTATCGCTATTGATGGAAAGCTCATAAAGGGTGTGGCCGATAAAATAAATCAACTCTCCCATCAGATTGAGTTTCATGTTATCACTGCCGACACCTATGGAACCGTAGAAAAGGAATTGGCAAGTGTGAATTGCCAACTTATCAACCTTTCTAAATCCAAAGAGTACCAAAACAAAACAGATTACTTGGCATTTCTAGGCAAAGATAATACATTAAGTGTTGGCAATGGCTTCAATGATAAGGCGTTACTTAAACAGAGTGTGTTAGGCATCTCTCTAATTCAAGATGAAGGGGTTTGTGTTGAGACCTTAATGGCTTCTGACATTGTTTGCAAATCTATTATGGATGTCTTTGCTTATATTGAAACACCAAATAGATTAAAAGCCACATTACGTACCTAAAACAGGCTCTTCAAGCTATACTTTTTAACATTATTCAATTTAGAGTTATCAACCAACCATGAAAAGCTTCTTTACTAAAATTTTCGCACCCATCCTCAACGCCCTAGAAAACGCTGAAGGTGACTACGCCTACAGCCCTTCACACAGAAAAATACTGATTGTCATGGGGCTTTTATTCCTAATTATTTCAGGGGTAGCGCTGTACTTTTCATTATTAATTAATCAAATGGCAGGCCTGCTTCCAGTTATTCTTTTTGGTGCTATCGGCGTAATTTGTTTGGTTGTTGCTTTGCTGGGAAGTGATAAAGCGGTTGCCAAAATTTGGCGTAATCGAAATTAGAGTCAAAAAAAAACCAACTTTTAAAATTTTTACTCCAATAAAAAAATCCCCTGAAAATTTGTTATTTCACTAATTCCGTATCAAATACATAAGAGACACCCTCTCCTCGTTTATCGGATGCGGCTTGCCAGCCGTTTTCGTTTTTAAGAATAAGCTGCACATCGCCCATATAATTATTCTTTTTTAATGTATAACCCATAGACTGTAATTCGTCTTTAACTAGGCCTGGTAACTCTGGATTATAGGCAATTTGATCTTTGGGTAACAGTTGATGATGTACTCTTGGTGCATCCACCGCTTGTTGCGCATTCATTCCCTCTTCAACCACATTGACAATTGTCTGAAAAACCGAAGTGATGATGGTGGAACCGCCAGGTGTTCCAACGACCATCTCGACCTGATTATCTTTTAAAACAATGGTCGGCGACATGGATGAGAGCATGCGTTTCTCTGCCGCGATTTCATTGGCTTTACCCCCCACTACGCCAAACACATTGGCAACGCCAGGTTTTGTACTAAAGTCATCCATTTCATCATTCATTAGGAATCCAGCTCCATCAATCACCACACCACTTCCAAATGGCATATTAAGCGTGTAGGTGTTAGACACCGCATTGCCTTGTGCATCTAAAATCGAGAAATGGGTGGTTTCTGGGCTTTCGATTTTTCCAGGTTGGATCTTTTCTGAATCCGAAATTTCATCCAATAGAACCTGACTGACTCTTTGTTGAAGATAGTCGTTTGAAATCAATTGAGCCACAGGCACTTCAATAAAATCAGAATCCCCTAAATAATGCGCTCTGTCCGCATAAACCCTTTTTTCGAGTTCCGCATAAAAATGCGCTTTTACGGCTTGCTCAGGAATCCCTGAATGTTTTGCTTTGACGAGTTCGGCAGTGAATGACTCAGATAAGAGTTCTTTCATTTTCAGGAGCTGCACAATGGCAATACCCCCTGAGCTCGGTGGAGGAGCTGAAACAACTTTACGCCCTTTCCACTCGCCAACAATGGGGTCACGCCATTTTGCTTGATAGCTAGCCAAATCGTCTAAAGTAATTAAGCCATTATTTTGCTGCATTTTATTCACCAGTAACTTGGCTGTTTTACCTGTATAAAACTCTTGCGCACCTAACGTAGAAATTCGCTTCAAAGTATTGGCTAACTCGGGTTGTTTAAAAACTTGCCCTGTTTTCAGGCCACTAAAATACTCTGTAAAATTTAACGGCTCACTTGATTTATTTACAATCCATTTAGAAAACCATTTGGCGCGGTTTTCTAACTGATCAGAAACCTCAAAGCCTTGTTCAGCAAATTGGATAGCAGGCTGCAATAATGTCTGCCAAGACATAGAGCCAAAACGTTGATGAGCCTGCCATAAGCCCATAACCGTACCTGGTACACCAGAGGCTTGGTAACCCACTAAAGAACGATAAGGAATAACCTCTTTTTTATCATCCAAATACATATCGCGATGTGCCGCTTTTGGTGCTTTTTCTCGATAATCTAAAAAATGCACCGCTAAAGTATCTTTTTCTGAGGTTTGTAAGTTTGGCGTGTATAAAGTCATAAAACCACCCCCGCCTAAATTTCCAGCTTCTGGGTATGTTACTGCTAATACAAAAGCCGAAGCGACTGCGGCGTCAACCGCATTACCGCCATTTTTTAATACCTGTTTAGCAATATCTGCACTATAAATATCAGGCATAGCCACAGCTGCCTTATCTGTTTTGGACCAAGCTAACCCTGCATTTAATGAGAGTAATAAAGTCATGATTGACACTAATTTTTTATTCATTTCACTCTCCAAATAGGTGATAGTATAGTCTTCATAACTCTTCTCAATTCTTTACAAACTTAAACGTGGAATGGGAGCATTAATTGTTGCGGCTATCGCTAAGATTAACTCTTTTTCAACTGGTTCTACTTTACCGTCATGCTCAACACAGATAACAAGTGCTTCAACAATTTTTTGTTTTAAAGGTTCTGAGCAATCATTCAATTTTTCAGTTGCTCGCTGAAATAATTTTTGGTTTTTTTTGTTCATTTCGATAACTTGTAAATGATTCAAATCTAAGAACTGCATTGCTCGTTCAAAAGCCAAACTTGCCGATACCTGATTCAATTTTTTGTTTTGTGCATTATGCCCATAATGCGCAAGTGTTGAAAAAATTAACTGAAGTTCCACTTCTATTTGTTTGGCTTTTTTATAACGCACTCGATGCGCTTCAACTAAACCAAAATGCACATCCAAATACCGCGTAATTAATAGATAAACACTTTGTTCAAAAACACTTTGCTGTCCATCCAAGTCCATAACTTTTTGCAGTATCTCTTTAAACGTTTGATACTGAGTTTCCGAAAGCGTTTTTAAGGCTGGAACGGTTAACTCCACTAGCGGCAATCTGTTTTCTAAATTAACCGAAATAATCTCTTTAATCTGCTGATTTACCATCCACTCTAGGGTTGGAATTGAACTGGATTGCAACAATTTACGCCAATTTGTATCCTCTAATGGACTGGCTGACTCCTCACAAAGTAAAACCGCTAAAACAAGTGCCATTGCCTCCATTGGGTCTTGAGCCTTTTCAACCAGTATGGTTAACTTTTCTTGTGAGGTTTCACTTAACTGGTTAACTAAAATACCTGCCGCCATTAACATAGCAATTGGCTGCGGTAAATTTGCAACCGCATTATTTGTATTATCCTGCGTAACGTCTGTTTGCTTGGTTTCTGGGTTAACAAGTACAATCTGAGCTTTTAAATATTCTCCATTCCAATTAGGTTGAATTCGCTTGATTCGCATATCAATGGGCGGATGAGTTGCAAATAAAAATGCCAGGCTTGTATGAAACGCTTGCCCAAAAAACATATGTGCAACTTCTTTCATATCTGTATTTTTTAAACGACTGCTTTGGCTAGCACTACCAATGACTTTCAAAGCGCCTGCTATCGCTTCTGGGTCACGGGTAAACTGTACAGAAGAAGCATCCGCCAAAAACTCACGTTGACGGCTTACTGCTGCCTGAATCATATTGCCAGACAAAACGCCAAGCCATCCGATTATGCGTAGAGCAAGGCCTGCTAAAATAATCCCTCCATTCCCCTTACCTTTTCGCCCAGAGCTTGAAGAGTATCGTCTGTTTCTCTGAGTAGAGGTCATAATTCTACCAAGCAAACCAATAAACTCGATTCCATGCAACAGCATAATAATTCGCAGGTTTAAACGCATATCGCCATTTAAAATATGACTAAATTCATGACCAACCACACCTTGCAACTGAGTACGTGATAATTTCTCAATACAGCCTTGTGTTAAACCGATAACCGCATCTTGCGGTGATTGCCCAGCAGCAAAAGCGTTAATAGAAGATTCTTTTCGTAAAACAAACACTTCTGGAACAGGCATTCCGGATGCAATCGCCATCTCTTCAACTA
>JAUUDE010000088.1 GCA_030826915.1 Thiomicrospira sp. | reverse complement strand
GCACCAATTGTTCCATATATAAGCATGCGTGTTGTTCAGTAATCTTATCCATAGCCGCATAATCCGTTTCAAATTGTCGTGCATTCTGTTTGGATAGATTTTTGACTATTTTATGGTAAAGGCCATCACCTTCGGCCATTCTTACAATCGTTACCAATTGCTCTGGTGTAACTTTAGGTGCAAATTTTTGCACAACTTTATCATCAACGCCCGTCATTTTAGAGGCAAGCACTCGGTAAGCCAGCAGTTTACGCTGCAAGTTTTCATCATCAATACCGCTATTGTTTAAACGCTGATCAATCACATCTCTTAAAGCACGCACAACCTCATGTGGCAATGAGAAAGTTACCGGACCCATTTCTAGCTGATAATCACCTGTTTTTGTTCTTTTTGCTGAAATTTTCCATTTTTAAACCTTTAAAAGTACCCTATTAAATATAACGTGTATTTTCTGATACAAATTCAATTTGTCCCTGAGCTTCCAGTTCAAATGTTTTTTCTACTATTCTACGGATAGATTCTTTGGCTGTATCTTCCGCTGGAATTGTTACCGTAGCAAGATCTTGTTCTATCTGTTTGGCCAAAATCCCACCAATATTAGCCATAACACTTTCATTAAGCTCTTCATCTTTAGCCAGCAGCATCATTACTAAAAGATCTTTGGTATCTAAAACACGCAATAGTTTTTGCATATCCAATGGTTTGAGCTCTTTCATTCGCAGACCCAATTTCACATAACTGGTTAATGTTGAATGCTCAGCCCCTTCATCTAAAGCCAACAAATGTTCCAAGGTAATGTTTAACAGCGCCACAGAAAACTGGTCAAGCTTTACCGCTCCACAACCGATATGAACTAACCACTCATTTTCATGTAACTTTTTAATACCAACTTTCATTTACAGATTCTCATAACCAAGATTAAATAAAGCACTTCCATACAAGCACTCTAAAGCAAATTTAAGCAAACTTCTTTCCAATTAAAGCTCACACAGAATCTCAAGCTATTTAATCAGCACTTCCCTAGCTGTTTATCAAGCTTTACTGCATAATAGACATACATTAATAAACACATCTTGTAGCACAATGAAATCGCACAACACTCGAACCGTAAATGGCAAAAATGCCGCTAAATCATTACCTGAACCTTCAGAAGAAGCGAAGCAACATAGCCAAAAACTCGCGGACAATATACGCCGTTTTTTAAGCCGTCATAAAAACCTGCCATTTTCCAAATTTATGGAAATGGCGTTATACACTCCGCAATTAGGTTACTACGCTGGTGGCCTGCCAAAGATTGGTAAAGCGGGCGATTTTATTACTGCGCCCGAAGTCTCGCCTATTTTTTCCCGCTGTTTAGCCCGCCAAGCGGCTCAAGTATTGTCTGAATTAGATGAACCGAACATTATTGAGTTTGGCGCGGGACAAGGCACCATGGCTAAAGATATTTTGCTTGAGCTGGAAAAAATTCAGCAATCTATACATCGTTACTACATTGTAGAAATCAGTGCCGATTTGCGTGATCGCCAAAAAAACACCTTTGAAAAACACCTTCCCACTGAACTTATTGACAAAATAGTCTGGTTGGATGCTCTGCCTAATTCCCCTATTTCGGGTGTAATACTGGCAAACGAAGTACTTGATGCCATGCCTTTTGAGCGCATTCGTATTGAACCTGATTCGGCCAAACAGGGTTTTGTAAGTTTTGACGAAACAACGCAAACCTTCAATTGGGATTATCAAATAATTACCGATAACACCCTGCAAAAATTTGCCAACCAGCTGATTAAAAATATAGGTGAAGTATCAGAGCTTGGCTATGAAACCGAAATTAATTTAAACATTCAGCCTTGGCTACAAAGCCTGAGTGACATCTTATCTGCCGGGGCGGTTTTCTTAGTAGACTACGGTTACAGTCGTTATGAGTACTACCAACCTGCTCGTGTTATGGGAACCTTACGTTGCCACTATCAACATCGTGCACACAACAACCCGTTTTTCTACCCTGGGTTGCAAGATATCACCGCTCATGTCGACTTTACTGCAGTTGCCGAAGGTGCCTTTGATAGCGGTTTTAAAGTGGCCGGATTTACGACACAAGCACACTTTTTAATGGGCAGTGGCCTGCTTGAAATGTCGGTTGATCCAGATGCGGACATCACCCAACAAATCCAAACAGCACAACAAATTAAAACCTTAACGCTACCAGATGAAATGGGCGAAACCTTTAAGGCAATTGCGTTAACCAAAAACTTTGACCAACCACTTATTGGTTTTAGTGTGAGAGATTTACGACATCAGTTGTAAAACATGCAGTAAAATTACGAACACACATTTCAAATTAGGATTTAAATAATGGATATTTTTCAGGCCGCGATACTTGGTATTATTGAAGGTTTAACCGAGTTTTTACCTATTTCATCAACAGGGCATCTAATTGTGGCTGCCGAATGGATGGGGTTAGAACAAACTGACCAAAACATGGCCTTTGAGGTCATTATTCAAGTGGCCGCTATTTTAGCGATATTTTCGCACTATCGCTCTAAGTTCAGCCTTGAGCATATCCGTTTATGGTTAAACGTATTTATCGCGTTTGTCCCCATTGCTGGCGTTGGCTTTCTGTTCCACAATCAAATCAAAGCATTTTTTACGCTTGATATCGTCGCCTGGATGTTCATTATTGGCGGTGTGATTTTTTTAATTATGGAAAAGCTCTATAACGAGGGAACGCACCGTACCCGTGACATTGAAGACTTGAGTATTCGTCAAGCATTTTGGATTGGTATTGCACAAATGTTTGCCCTTATTCCCGGAACCAGTCGAGCAGGAGCCTCCATTGTGGGTGGTGTTATGATGGGCTTAGATAGAAAAACCGCTGCCGAATTTACTTTTTTACTGGCTCTGCCGGTTTTAGCCGCGGCCTCTGGTTTAGACCTGCTTAAAAACTATTCGGAATTTGCCAATACATCATGGTTACCACTCTTGGTTGGATTTATTATGGCCTATGTTGTGGCTTTTTTAACCATGAGCCTTTTCTTGCGTTTCTTAGAAAAGTTTACCTTTAATGCCTTTGGTATTTACCGCATTATTTTTGGTATTGTTTTATTAGTTTGGTTTGTTTGATTTATTAACCGTGCGTTACCGCAGGATGGCATGCTAAAGTAAACCTATGAAACTGTATAGTGCAAAAGCTTCGCAAGCCATTGACCAAGACGCCATTAACAAAGCCAATATTCCTGGCATATTGTTAATGAAACGAGCAGGCCTGTTTGCTTTTCAAACACTTGAAAAAATCTGGTCTAATGCAAAACACATTCACGTTGTTTGCGGTACCGGAAACAATGGTGGTGACGGTTTTATTATTGCACAATATGCGGTTTTATCAGGCTATCAAGTTTCCGTTTCTATCCACGGTAATCAACAAAAAATTCAAAACGATGCCCTTCTTGCTTTTCAAGAACTCACACAATTAGGCATAAAACCCATAACGTTTAACAAGGCCTGCTTAGATCAAGCTGATGTGATTGTTGATGCACTATTTGGTACAGGCCTCAATCAAACCGTTACAGGCGAATTTGCAGATACCATCAAACAAATCAATCAAGCCAACAAACCTGTATTAGCGATAGACATTCCCAGTGGTTTGAGTGCCGATACCGGAGCCATTTTAGGCATAGCCGTTCAAGCTCAACACACTTGTACTTTCATTACCCAAAAGCTAGGCCTTTATACCGCACAAGGTCAGGAAACGGCCGGAAAAGTCCATTTTAGCCCGCTTTTTATTCCAAACGAACTGTATGACAACCATACTGAAGTCGCGCGAAATCATGCACTAAAATATTGGCTAAACACCTTACCAGTGCGTCTTGCATCACATCATAAAGGTGTTTCAGGAACGGTATGTTTAGTAGGCGGTAACAAAACCATGATGGGCGCCATACAACTTGCAGGCCTGGCAAGTTTAAAAACTGGCGCAGGCCTGGTTAAAGTCATTACCCATAATGAACATGGTATTGCCATTACTCAGGCCATTCCTGAAGTTATGTGTTATTCCACAGACGATTTAACCGAACAAGCAGGCCTGGCTAATGTCATTGGCATTGGTCCAGGTTTAGGTTTAGATGATTGGGCAAATAGATTATTCAATCAAGTAATGGATATACCGCTACCTAAAGTAATTGATGCCGATGCCCTAAAGATTTTAGCCAAACGTCAACAAAGCCAACTTGCCATAACCAATGGCAACTGGGTACTCACTCCACACCCTGGAGAAGCGGCACAACTTTTAGATTGCGACACCCAAACCATTCAAAAAGACCGCATTCACGCCATTAAACAACTCCATAAAAAATACGGAGGCGTGATTGTTCTTAAAGGAAACGGCACCTTAATTTACGATGGCAATCAAATGGAAATCTGTTTAGCGGGTAATCCAGGTATGGCTGTTGGCGGCATGGGCGATGTATTAACCGGAACCATTGCGACCTTTATCGCTCAAGGACTATCTCTGTGGAATGCCGCCTGTTTAGGTGTTTCCTTACACGCTCATGCGGGGGACGTACTTGCCAACCAAAGCGGTCAACCAGGCATTCTTCCGTCTGAATTGGCAAGTGTCATGAGTCAATTACTGTCATACAGCGATAGTCCAAGCAGCTAAATTTACTTGTTTTATCAAACAAATCTAATCGAGTAAGGCATGATATACCTTATCTATTGAGAAGCCTGGTAGATATATTTCAAGGTGTATCAGTATTAAAAGGCTTCTCAATCACATTCTTTTAAATAGCCATCCATCACACCAAAAACTCGATACCACAGCAGTGTTAAGAAAATACCGCTAGAATACTCCGCATTAAAACTCTCTTTGGACAGGCGTAATGCATAATTTAGAACAACTTAAATCCGGTGAACTGCATGGTGTGACTCGTTTACAAATCAGTGAAAATCTTACTGAGTTTCCAGTGGAAATTTTTACGCTTGCGGATAGTTTAGAAGTTCTTGATTTATCAGGCAACCAGTTATCTAGCTTGCCTGATAACTTAAGTAATTTAATAAATTTAAAAATTCTATTTTGTTCAAACAACCTGTTTACAGAGGTACCTAAAGCTTTAAAAAGCTGCCTTAAATTGGAGATGATTGGTTTCAAGAGCAACCAAATTACCCACTTTGACGAAAACGTATTACCACTACACACGCGCTGGCTGATTTTGACGGATAATCAAATAGCTAAATTGCCTGACTCCATTGGTGAACTTAAACGCTTACAAAAGTGTGCTTTGGCTGGTAATCAATTAACCGAGATTCCTCAAAGCATTAAGGGTTGTGAAAACCTGGAATTGCTGCGTATTGCGGCCAATAACCTAACAGGCCTGCCTAATGAATTATTAAGTTTACCCAAACTCACTTGGTTGGCTTTTTCGGGCAACCCTTTTTGCCAAAACGCTATGACTTACTGTGATTCAGCCAATACCGTTTCTTTAGAGCATATTGATTTGCACGAACAGATTGGCGAAGGGGCTTCTGGTCTTATTCATCGAGCCAAATGGGCGGAATGTTATGCCACACCAAAAAGAGCACAAGGCCATGTGGTTGAAAAAAATATCGCCGTAAAATTATATAAAGGTGCGGTAACCAGTGACGGTTATCCAGAAGATGAATTAGCCATTTGCTTAAAAGCGGGAGAACACCCTAACTTAGTTAAAATGCTCGCCGTATTACAAGCTGAACAACAATCCGGCATGGTAATGGGCCTAATCCCTAAAAAATTCTTTAATTTAGGTAATCCTCCCTCGTTAAAAAGCTGCACAAGAGACACTTTTGAAGAGGGCTTTTCACTGCCGGTAACATCCGTATTGAACATATTGATACAGGTTTCCGATACAGTGGCACACCTTCACCAAAAAGGTATTTGTCATGGCGATTTATATGCACACAACATTCTTATCAATAAAAAAGACAGCGTATTGTTAGGAGATTTTGGCGCCGCCTCTTGCTTTAGCGACCTGCCTAAAAACCAACAGACATTAGCCATGCAGTTAGAAGTGAAAGCATTTGCTAACTTGGTGGAAGATTTATTATCCATTACAGAAGTCAGTGCAATGGGTAATTACTTGACCAATACGCTGAGAAGTTTTGTGGACTACTGTCGAGAAGAACAGGGATTGAATTTTACCGAAATAACCGAAGAGCTTGTTCAGCTTAAAGAGAATGTAATGTAAACCCATTCACCTTAAATTAAGACAAAAAAAAGACCTTAAAAAAAGGTCTTTTTTAAAGTTAGCAGGCCTGGTTATTCAACCTGGCTTACAAACAAAACTAGTCGTTGCTATGCAAGGCGCTGTTTAAACCACCCCAAACAGTCCCATCTGTTACGATGGCTTCAACTGCACCTGTTTGGCTGTGGCGTCTAAACAACAATTTAGATGCACCCGATAATTCGCGAGCAGAAACAATCGAACCATCAGGCATCTTAACCTTAGTACCAGCAGTTAAATACAAACCAGACTCAACAATACAGTCATCACCTAAAGAGATACCTAAACCAGCGTTTGCACCCAATAGGTTTCTTTGACCCATTGAAATAACCTGCTTACCACCACCAGAAAGCGTACCCATAATTGAAGCACCCCCACCGATATCTGAGTTTTCACCGACAACAACACTGGCACTAATACGGCCCTCAACCATTGAGTTACCCAATGTACCCGCATTAAAGTTTACAAAACCTTCGTGCATAATTGTTGTACCAGGTGCTAAGTGCGCTCCCAGTCTTACACGGTCAGCATTACCAATACGCACACCTTCAGGAATCACGTAATCCGTCATACGTGGGAACTTATCAATACAAGTAACGTTAAACTGGTGATTTTCATCAGCAATCGCTTCACGTAGGTTTTCAACGTCACCAGGAAGAACTGGTCCAGCCGTTGTCCAAGCAACATTATTTAACAGACCAAATACACCATCAAGATTGATTTCATTTGGCTTAACCGCACACTCAG
The DNA here is from genome assembly GCA_030826915.1 of Thiomicrospira sp. Classification (GTDB taxonomy): domain Bacteria; phylum Pseudomonadota; class Gammaproteobacteria; order Thiomicrospirales; family Thiomicrospiraceae; genus Thiomicrorhabdus. Next base: position 18,061 of record JAUUDE010000088.1, on the reverse strand, counting down.
ATAGTAGGTGTAAACGAAGGTAAGCATCTTCAGCCGATTTTGGCGCATCGTCAACCGAATTGATTTCAACCGTTACAAAATCACCTTTAATCAACCCTGCTTTTGAAGCTAAACAGCTACGGGCAATTTCTTTGTTAGAACGTGGAAACCACACGTCAATAGTTGCACCAGTTTTAGTATCGCTATAACGATGTCCAATTCGCTTAATTGTCATAATGCTATCTCTCAAATAATGTTTAAAAATAAATTAGGACGAATTATACCTTCTCTATGATAAAACTGAGAAAAATTACAAATTTATCCATAACAATTAAGAAACAAATACAGGCAAAATAAACATCATCGACCAGGCCTGGTGTCTTTGAATCATAAGATTGAATTTATCTTATCCGTTGGGAAGCCTTTGTATACATTTATAGAACTTTGATATCAGCTTTTAGGCTTCCCGTTACTCTTTTTACTTGCCTAAAAAGAGTAACCAGAAAAAAGGCACCCCACTCCATAAATTGGCAAATTCTAAAACTCATTCACTGAAACTTCAGAACTCGCTACGCTCAAACAGCTGAAGTTTTTAAACGTTCTTTTCGTTAAGAACTTTGCACAATTTATTACAAGGGGGATTTGGGCGTTTGTGGTTAAACCTACAGAATAAAAAAGTTACTAGGCCTAGTTAAATGTATCAGCACAAAAACATGCATGAGATAGAAACACATAAATAGCGTAGATAAAACTCCCTTCAGTAAGCAATCGTCATTTCATACCCCAAGGGCACTTCCGTTGGGCGCTAGCGTAGGGAGCGGTTAAAAGTTTGTGCTGTCTAAGCGTAGCGAGTTCACAAACTTGAGCTAACAAGCTTAGTGAAATAGATTGTGTCTGTAGGGTTTACCCCAAGGGCACTTCTTTCAGTGCGCGTATTTGGTTACTTGTTGCCGAACAGCAAAAAGTGACGTGAAGCCTGATAAATAGATTTAAGGATGTATCAATATTAAAAAGGCTTCTCAATCGGGAATTGATTTAATATTACTACAACTGAATTTGTTATTAAGTGTCACTTTCAGCGATTGTCTTTAACTGAATACCTTTTGAGTTTTTCCAACTAGTAAGACCATTTGTACTACCTCCACGAACAACACTTCCAGCTGTACTTGGTGAACCAAACTCGACATCTTTCACAAATACCAGATGATTATCACTTTTTTCAAGCGAACCTTTTTCCATCAACATTTCTCGTTTAGCTCGTACAACTTTAGCTGATGCTCTATGCTCTAGAACTGCTTGTGAACCTGCAAAAACAATAAAACCATTTGCAGTTCGCTTTCCTGATGCTGTTAAGCCCTTTATTTTGCAATATAGTAAATCTTTGGATTCACTTATTTGATCAATTTTTTCACTAAATTCAGGCACTCCAAGTACAGGTAGGAGTTGGAGACATTTCTCTAAAAACACATTCATTTCAGCCGCATCAGATTCTGGTAGTTTTGCACCACTAGATACAGCATTCATTAACACTGAGGAACCATTATTCAGTGCTTTGTCTATTAAAATGCCTTCCAGATAACGTATATGTGCTTTAGTTAAGTTTTCATCTTTCGAAACAAATACTGTCGCAGAATTCCAAAAATCTTTAGAGGCATGATTTTTTAAACGATTTGCTACATTCTCAGCTTCACCAATATATAGGGCCCTATCACCAGACTCTGGGTCTACTCCTGTAAGCAAATAAAAACCTGGGCTTGACAGTTCTTCACGTTTTATCAGCGCAGATATCTCTGTTCTTGGCGCGGCAATAGCTTTACCTGACCAATTTGACAATTCTGCTATTCGTAGCCCATTTGGGCTTCCATGAACAAGAAATAATTTTATCGTTGCTGGTTGCAAAGAACGCCTCTTAAAACTTTAATATTTAACAATTTGCATTATAAGTAAAAACCACATTTTATAAAGATTATTACTTACTTGTCAAAATCATATTTTGAAGCAACCTGGCCTGGTAAGAATTAGCAGGCCTGGTGTTTAGAAAGGATTTTATTCGCTTAATTAGGTTAATTAAGCTTTAGGTAAGAACTCGGATAAGGCTTGAATGTCTTTGTATAAAGAGTCTTCATCCACCGCTAAAACATTAATATGCCCTAGCTTGCGGCCTGGACGTTCTTCTTTATCGTAAAGATGTAGGAACGCATTTGGCATGGTCAAAACTTTTTCTACTGGCCCTGTTTCTCCAATAATATTAATCATTGCCGCCAATGGTTGACGCACCGATGTATCTCCTAATGGCAGGCCTGTAATGGCACGTACATGATTTTCGAACTGAGAGGTATAAGCGCCTTCAATTGTCCAATGCCCCGAATTATGCACTCTTGGGGCCATCTCGTTGGCGACTAAACCATCTACCGTTTCAAACAACTCAAGTGTTAACACACCAACATGATCCAACTCGTCCAACAAGCTCTGCATATAGCCTTCTGCTTGCTGTTGAATTTCTGCAGACACTTCTCTTGCAGGAGCAATGGTGTAACGTAATATGCCTTCGTGATGTACGTTCTGAACTAACGGATAATAGACGTGTTCATTATTGGCATTGCGCACGGCGACGATGGAAAGCTCTCGTTGAAAATTGATAAAGCCTTCTAACACTAACTCTCGGTTACCAATTTCTGACCAGGCCTGTTTGATTTGAGATTCCTCTTTTAAAACAAACTGACCTTTACCGTCATAACCCTCTGTTGTGGTTTTTAAAATGGCTGGCAAACCAATTTCTGTTACCGCCAGTTCTAAACTGTCTAAAGAGTCAACAATTCGATACGGTGCACAAGGGATTTCAAGCTGATCAAACAAGCCTTTTTCACGACCACGATGTTGTGACATATACAGCGATTTTTCTGCCGGATAAACAGGCGTAGTTTTGGCGATTTCTCTTACTTGCTCTATTGAGGTGTTTTCACTTTCATAAGTAATCACATCAGTAAACTCGACCAGATTTACAAGAGAGTCCACGTCATCTGATTGCTTATGCATATGACCTAATAAAGCAGAAGGCTCATCATCACTTGTGCCATAAAAACCAAATTTCTGAGCCAATGGATAGCCTGCTATGGCTAACATACGTCCTAATTGGCCTGCACCTAATACACCAATGCGTTTTGAAATTGGGGTCATACTTCTCTCCAGATGAAATACCTTGTTAAATAAAGCAAGGCTGAAAAACAAAAAACCGTAATGATGGGCATTTTAACAAACAACCAACATTACGGTTTTAAAATAACGACTTTAGATAATGAACGAATCGACTAAACTCTCGGGTCTGAGTTTTCTAATACTGTGTCGGTTTGCTCTTCTCTAAAGTTAGTAACAGCTGTGCGAATCGCTGGGTTGCTGTTACCTACAATTTGCGATGCCAAAATACCGGCATTTTTTGCACCTGCATCACCAATGGCTAAAGTACCAACTGGGATACCGCCAGGCATTTGCACAATAGATAGCAGTGAATCTTGCCCACTTAAAGCACGCGACTGAACCGGCACACCCAAAACAGGCACAACCGTTTTAGCCGCTACCATACCTGGTAAATGCGCTGCACCACCAGCACCTGCAATAATCACTTGTAAACCACGCTCTTCGGCTTGTTCAGCGTATTCAAACATTAAGTCAGGCGTTCTATGTGCAGACACCACTTTTACTTCATGGGGAACACCAAACATTTCAAGCATGTCTACCGCATTTTTCATAGTTGGCCAATCTGATTTTGAACCCATAATAACGCCCACTAAAGGCTGAACTGCATCGGTCATTTTTACACCAAGGTATTTAAGAAAAGCGGACTATTTTACTGATTTTATAGAAAACGTCAACTTTAAGAAAAAGGATAAGTATTTGAATAGGTTAAAATTTAGTGTCTTTTGAATATATTTCAGTACAAATAAGGTTTAATTAGAGAACCATTATCAATGGTAAATACTTAGCTTCCATCATAAACAAAGAAGCTATTGCCTTCTATCGCCTTTGCACTCTTTTTCGCTTTTGTCGCAAATGAAGAAATTTTCTGGGTGTGGTTAAACAGGTCGGACTCAATTATGAGTATACCTATCGATAAACTCATTAATGAAAAGAACTGCATTTCACCCTTGCGATTCAGTGCTTCAATGCCCGATTTCTTCTGATCTTCTTCACTATAAAAACGGGCTATTTCAGTTTCAAAACGAGCTAAAATCTTTTTAGCCCAATTGATATGCTGTTCACAATGCGTACTCATAATAACAAAATCATCACCACCGATATGACCAATAAAACTATCGCCATGCAACACTTGTTCTTCAGGCACAACTTCATTCAAAATTTCGGCAATCAAACCAATCACACCATCGCCTTCTTCAAAGCTATAGTGGTCATTAAACGGCTTAAAATTGTCTACATCTATATACATCACCATAAACTGGCGTTTTTCTTTTAACAGTTTATTAAGTTTTTTCTGGATGGGTACATTACCAGGCAGTCCTGAAAGCGGGTTTGCATATTGAGCACTTTGTACTTTTAAGTCGGTCATTTTTCTTAGTAAATCCCTGAAATCACCGCAACCTAAATATTCTTTCTTTTTTTCTATAATGAAAGCATCTTTACTACTAAAGTCATGGCTTTCTGTAACTAAACGACTTAAATCAACAAGTGAGGTTTGGCTGTCGATAATGATTGGAGTACAATCCATGACCGATTTAACAGATTTTTTCGCATGAAGTTCATGACCAAATTTTCTAGCAAGCAGATTCATTAAATCACGACGCCACACCATGCCTAAAACTCTACCTTCATCCACTACGGGAAAGTAATCATAATTTGGGTGTTCAAGAAATAACTCAGAAACAGAGTTTACAAGTTGATTAGGGTGAACTGAGGGGTGATTAAATGCAATTTCAGCCACTGTTTCACCCTTTTCACCTTTCTGATTTGGCTTATTTTCTGGCCACTCATAAAGCAAATCTTCGGAGATAACTTCTTCGGGCTTTTTAAATAAATATCCTTGCACAAGGTCAACATCAAGATTAATTAGAACATCTAATTCCTGCTCAGTTTCAATCCCTTCGGCCACAACTCGAGTATTGGTGCTTTTTGCCAAACTCATAAGTGTTTCCATAAAGAGACGTTTGTCTTCATGAAGATGAATATCTGATACAAAATGTCGGTCAATTTTGACAAAATCAGGACGAACTTCAGACCAAATTCGCAAGCCGTTATAACCACTGCCTAAATCATCAATCGCAACCTTAAAGCCAATAGAACGATAATAGTTAATTGCAGAAATAAAGGCTTCAAAATTATCAACGGGTTGTAGTTCCGTGACTTCAATTACCACTCTATCTGGTGATATTCCAAATTTCTGTAATGCCTCGAGAGTTAAGCCCTGTTGATGTGCCGGGTTCATAACGGCATTGATGGAGATATTTAAAAAGAGATGTAAATGTTCATCTAAAGCGGCTTGTTCAGCAAAGGCTTTAATGGTTGAAATACGGGCAAAAGTATCTGTTTCATATAAAACACCCAGTTCTTCCGCCACTTTAAATAAACTTAAAGGGTGATGCAAAGCGGAATGAAACGGCCCTCTTACCAACCCTTCAAACGCACAAGTCGTCTTTCTCTTAAGGTCAACAATAGGCTGAAACACACACTGCAATTTTTCATTTTGTACAATATCTAATAACTCAGAACCTAAGCCACTTGTTGTAAAAGCAATTGTTGACTGGCACTTAAAAAGTGTAAATCATTCACTTCATTTGTTTGGTTTTCTTGAGCTGAAAAAATCGCCATCTATGTCCAATCAATTTCATTTTTTGGACAGGTAATTTTAGTTTAAAAAGCCGTTTGCTTTAAGAAAGCTATTTGACACCAAGATGACAGAACCATGACAAACAGGCATATTCCCCCCTACACACAATCCATAACTTGAACCACAAAAAAAAATAAGGGATAATGTTGTCATGCGCCGATTTGATATCAGCTTGCGGGCGCTTAAAAAGTACGGCTAAAGCGAGGAACCCTTCAAGATTTTTCTAACGTTCCCAGCATTGCCCCGTACCTCGTTTTTAATACACAATTCTTTCGAGGAACAAAACATGACCAAAACAACTGTATTTACATCTGAATCAGTCTCAGAAGGCCATCCAGATAAAATCGCCGATCAAATTTCAGATGCGATGCTTGATGCCATTCTTGAACAAGACCCACGTGCACGTGTAGCCTGCGAAACCTTTATTAAAACAGGCATGGTGGTACTTGGTGGTGAAATCACCACTGAAGCTTGGGTTGACCAAGAAGAACTTGTGCGTAATGTGGTCAAAGAAATTGGCTATAACCATGGCGATTTAGGCTTTGATGGCGAAACCTGTGCGGTACTTTCTTCTATTGGTAAACAGTCACCAGAAATTGCCATGGGTGTCGATGATTCTGCAGAACACGAACAAGGTGCAGGAGACCAAGGCTTAATGTTTGGTTACGCATCAAATGAAACCGATGTTTTAATGCCTGCACCCATCTATTACGCACACCGTTTAATGGAACGCCAAGCTTATGTTCGCAAATCAGGCACTTTAGACTGGTTACGTCCAGATGCAAAAAGTCAGGTAACTCTGCGTTATGAAGACGGTAAACCAGTTGCAATTGATGCAGTGGTTCTTTCTACTCAGCATGGTCCAGAAGTGGATAATGCCACTTTACGTGAAGCCGTAATGGAAGAAATTATCAAACCAACCCTACCTGAAGAGTGGTTACACAAAGAAACTCAGTTTCACATCAACCCAACAGGTCGTTTTGTGATTGGTGGCCCAGTAGGTGATGCGGGTTTAACAGGGCGTAAAATCATTGTAGATACATACGGTGGTATGGCTCGCCACGGTGGTGGTGCTTTCTCTGGTAAGGATCCATCAAAGGTAGACCGTTCTGCTGCTTATGCTGGTCGTTATGTGGCTAAAAATATTGTTGCAGCAGGCCTGGCAGATAAGTGTGAAATTCAAGTTTCTTACGCAATTGGTGTGGCAGAACCTACCTCTATCAGCTTAGAAACATTTGGTACAGAGAAAGTGGACATTGCTTTAATTGAAAAATTGGTACGTGAACACTTTGATTTACGCCCTAAAGGCCTAATTGCCATGTTGGATTTATACCGCCCAATTTACCAAAAAACCGCATCATACGGACACTTTGGACGTGAGCTTCCAGAGTTTACTTGGGAAAAAACAGACAAAGCTGACGCTTTACGTGCGGACGCTGGGCTGTAATTTTCTGATTTGATGCTAAGTGATTTGCAAAATCCAGGCATAACACTCGCATAAAACAAACAAAAGCAATTTAAAATGAATCAGGCCTGCTTATAATCAACTAACCAGGCCTGGCAATATTTAAAGAGACCTCAAATGAAATCTCAACAAAAATATCCACAAAAATTTAGCTTAGAGTTTTTCCCTCCAAGAACCGATAAAGGAATGGATAAACTTAAAACCGTCATTAATGAACTCGGTACACTGCAACCAGAGTACATGTCTGTTACCTACGGTGCAGGTGGAACAACGCAAGAGAAAACACTAGAAACCGTTCGTTACATTCAAGAGCAAACACAATACGAAGCCGCTCCACACTTAACTTGCATTGGTGCAAGCGAGGAGAGTGTGACTGAACTTTTAGACACCTATGAAGCTATGGGCGTGAAACGTATTGTCGCTTTAAGAGGAGATTTACCTTCTGGCATGATGGACCCAGGCGAATTTAAGTACGCCAGCGATTTAGTGAAATTCATTAAAGACCAACGTGGCGATAAATTTCATTTAGAAGTTGCCGCCTATCCAGAAACGCATCCTCAAGCTCGCAACTGCGATGTGGGCATTAAGTGGTTTAAACACAAGGTAGATCAAGGCGCTGACTCTGCCATTACTCAATACTTCTTTAACTTTGACAGTTACCGCTACTTTATTGATAACTGTGAGCGCAACGGCATTGATTTGCCGATTATTCCTGGGATTATGCCAATTACAAATTACGAGAACCTAATTCGTTTCTCAGAAGGTTGTGGAGCAGAAGTGCCGCGTTGGTTAAAGTGCCGTTTAGAAAGCTTTGAAGATGATAAAGAGAGTTTACTGGCTTTTGGTAAGGATGTTGTTCAAGAGCTTGCACAACAACTGTTAGATGCAGGTGCACCTGGTATTCACTTCTATAGCATGAATAGCATAGAGCCAACCCTTGAAATCACTAAAAACCTTACCTTTAAGTAAGGTTTAAAAGCTGTTATGCGCATCTCTCGCCTGTTTTTAGAAGGCAACTACCAAGCCAATCAAACCCTATCCTTACCAAAGGAACAGGCGCATTATGTATTAACCGTATTGCGCCTTAAAAATGGTTTTATTATCGAGGCTTTTAACGGCCAAGGTTTACTGGCTAAAGGCAAACTGATTGCCACCAGTCGACGTAGCGCGGATTTTCACATTGAAAGCGTGCAACAAACTCATACTGAATCCCCAATTAATACCGTATTGGTTCAAGGTATTTCTAAGGGCGACAGAATGGATTATTCCATTCAAAAAGCGGTCGAGCTTGGTGTAACAGCAATTCAACCCGTTTTTACTGAACGGTGCGATGTGAAATTACAAGACAGCAAATTAGAAAAACGCCAAGCCCAGTGGCAAGCGATTGTAATCAATGCTTGTGAACAAAGTGGTAGAACGGTAGTGCCTAAAGTTTTGCCAATACAAACCTACCAGGCCTGGTTGACTGAACAATCAGAAAATGAAAATACTGTTTTTGGTTTAGTGCTTGACCCTTATGCGAATGACTCGTTAAAAACCGTTACACAACCTGCTTTAACCACACCAATTCACTTACTGGTTGGCCCCGAAGGCGGCTTAACTGATAACGAAGTATCAATGGCTAAAGATGCAGGCCTTACCCCCGTGCAACTTGGCCCAAGAGTGTTGCGCACCGAAACCTCTGGCCCTGCAATTCTTGCTATACTGCAAACACTGTGGGGAGATTTTGCACCTAACAAGCCGTAAATTACAGGTATAATAGACAGCCTATTTAAGCCCATGACTAACTGAGAGATGTTCCATGCCATCAACCAACCAAGTGCCTCATTTACAAACTGCCCTAAAAGGCCCGCTTTTGGAATTAGAAAAGCACCTTTTAGACAACAGAACCCAAATTGAATCTTGGTTTAGAAAGCAGTTCAAAAATACCCCAGCCCCTTTTTACGGCTCGGTTGATTTACGCAACGCTGGCTATAAATTAGCCCCTGTTGATACCAACCTCTTCCCTGCAGGTTTTAATAACCTTCATCCAGATTTACGCTCTTTAGCAGTTCATGCCGCCCAAACAGCGGTAACACAAATTTGTCCGGTTGCAGATGGTGTATTAATTATTCCCGAAAACCATACTCGTAACCTCTACTATCTTGAAAATGTCTATGCTTTACAAACCATCTTAGAATCTGCGGGTTATGAAGTCCATATCGGTTCACTGATTCCAGAACTCAATGCGCCAATGGTTGTTGATCTTCCGTCAGGTAATGTTTTAACCCTTAAGCCATTGGTACGAAAAGAGAACCGAGTTGGAGTGGATGACTTTTTTCCATGTGCAGTGTTATTGAATAACGACTTGTCTGGTGGACGCCCTGAAATTTTAGAAGACATTGATCAAATATTACTACCACCCATGGAACTAGGTTGGGCTGACCGTTATAAAACAGAACACTTTTCGCACTATTCAGACGTAACAGAAGCCTTTGCGAAAATGATTGATATTGATCAATGGCTAATCAATCCAACCTCTATCCCATGTGGGCCAATTAATTTCAAAGAACGTACCGGTATTGAAGATTTAGCGCATGCCGTAAATAACGTATTAGAAAACACACAAAACTACTACGATACCCACGGTATAAGCTGCAAGCCATTTGTGATTGTTAAATCCGATAGCGGAACATACGGCATGGCGATTATGTCAGTAAATAGTGCAGAAGATATTCTTAACCTTAACCGTAAACAGCGTAACAAAATGGCTTCCGTTAAAGAAGGGCTTGAAGTAGAACAAATGCTGGTACAAGAAGGTGTCTATACTTATGAAACCATTGAGGAGGCGGTTGCAGAGCCTGTGGTTTATATGATTGGTAGTCAGGTTATCGGCGGATTTTACCGAGTACACACTGGTAAAACATCCACAGACAACTTGAATTCACCAGGTATGCACTTTGAACCTCTCTCTTTTGAGGAGTCATGTGCTTTACCAGGTGATTCTCAAAATCCAGATGCCAGCCCAAACCGGTTCTACGCTTATGGTGTCATTGCACGTTTAGCTTTATTAGCCGCAGCACGAGAAATTGCTGAGGCGAAAGGCGACTTACCTGATATTAACGCAATCTAAATAACCACATGCTGAAAAGAGGAACAAAAATGGCATATCGTGTTGGTATTGTAATGGACCCTATTGCAAATATTAAACCGCATAAGGACAGTTCTTTTGCCATGCTCTTGGAAGCACAACGTCGTGGCCATGAGTTGGTCTATATGCAACCTGAAGACCTCTATTTAAAAAACGGTCAAGCGTTTGCCATTAGCAGTGAATTAAAGGTTTGGGACCGACCAATCACAGAACAGTTTTACGGCTTTGGCGCATCTCATGATATTGCACTCAATACGCTGGATATCATCTTAATTCGTCAAGATCCGCCATTTTCTAACGATTATCTGTACAGCACTCATATTCTTGAACTAGCTGAAGCCGAAGGTGTATTAGTGGTCAATAAGCCACAAAGTCTTCGTGACGCAAATGAAAAGTTATTTGCTAGCTGGTTCCCTGAGTGCATACCGCCTACAGTAGTCACGGCAAGTGCTAGTATTTTAAAAGAGTTTATTCAGTCCCACCAAGATACCATTCTAAAACCATTAGATGCCATGGGTGGCGCTTCTATCTTCAGAGTACGTAAGGATGATCCTAATATCAGCGTAATTATTGAAACCATGACCGACCATGGCAAACACCACATAATGGCGCAAACTTATTTGCCTGAAATCAAATCGGGTGATAAACGTATTCTGCTGATTAATGGTGAACCAATCGACTACACGCTGGCACGCATTCCTGCTGAAGGTGAAACCCGTGGCAATATTGCGGCAGGTGGTACTGGCGTAGGCATGGAAATCACTGCAAGAGAGCGTTGGCTATGTGAACAAATTGCTCCTACTTTAAAAGCAAAAGGCCTCTATTTTGTTGGTTTAGATGTAATTGGTGACTATATCACTGAAATCAATGTAACAAGCCCAACTTGCATTAGAGAGCTTGATGCTCAATTTCACTTAAACATTGCTGGAACCTTGTTTGACTGCTTAGAAGCCGAATTGGCGCATAAGGCTTAACAACAAAACAAACGCATAAAAAAGAAGCGAATGCTTGTTTATTATTGGTTTTTTATCTGGAAAAACATCCTTAATAGATATTAAGGTAGGCCATAAGTTTTTATATACCGTTTTAGGCACATCAGGATGTGCGCAGGGTATTATGCAGCTGAGCAACTAGGATCTTACTTGCATAAACACTCATATTAATAAAAGCATCATTTACATAGGTAATTGTTCCATAAAGGTCTGTTTTAAAGACAATCGTTCTACCAACAGTCACTTTGAGCTCTTCACCTGATACAGTGTTATTCATAATTTATTCCTAATTTTGGAGCACAAACTATTGTTGGCAAACTATTGATTTTCATAAAAGCAATTGAAACATAGTCCCCACCAGTATTTATAAATGAATCATTCAGTCGTGCTATGATGCCAATAAGCGTAATTATTCTCTCTTTCTCTATAAAAGGGTAAAACCAGGCTAAATTGATGTTCTCTCTCTTTTCAACACCTATTAGTCACCAACACAACAAGCCAAACCGTAGCCACATTTTTGCTTTTGGTTTAATGCTGTTACTTAACAGTTTATCCGGTTGTCAAAATTATATTGTTCAACCCACTAAAGCGTCATTAGTGGTATTTGGCACATTGGTTGAAATTGTTATTTATGATGACAATAGGCAAAAGGCTGAAAAAGCCATTTCTCAAGTGGAACAAAAATTTCAACACATGCATGATGAATGGCATGCTTGGGAAAAAGGCGGCATTGTTAGTAAAATCAATCAGGCAATTTCTAACAATCAAGCCATTGTTGTTCCTAAATCTGTACAAGACTTTATTATCAAATCACAAACACTTACCCAACAAAGCCAAGGCTTATTTGATCCAGGTATTGGAAGCCTGATTGCTCTTTGGGGGTTTCATTCCAAAGAGTGGCAAGGCCCGCCACCCTCTGAAGCAAAAATTGCTAATTGGCTTCAGTCAAAACCCTCTATTTTAGATATTTCGATTCAAAACAATCAGCTTATAAGCAGTAACAAAAACGTGCAACTTGATTTTGGCGGTAACGCCAAAGGCTTAGCCATTGATATTGCTTTAGAAACAATAAAAAATGCCGGGATTAAAAATGCTTTAGTCAGTATTGGTGGTGATATGAAAGCCATGGGTTTAAAGAATGGACAGGCCTGGTCAATTGGTATTCAATCGCCTGAAAACCCAGCAAAAGCATTGGCACAAGTGTTTTTAAACGGCAATGAAAGCATTGTTACCTCTGGTATTTATCAGCGGTATTTTGACTGGCAAGGCAAACGCTACTCACATATTCTCAATCCAACTACTGGATACCCTGCCAACAGTTTCTCATCCGTAACTGTTATTCATAAAGATGCTACTACTGCAGATGCTGCGGCTACCGCCATTTTAATTGCGGGGCCTAAAAGATGGTTGGAAGTTGCCAAATCAATGAATATCAGCCAAGTTATCTGCATTGATCATAACGGCAAAATCCTGCAAACAAAAGCCATGGCAAAACGCATTAAACTGCTATAATTTCAGTTATGAATCAAATGACATCACTAGAACACCATTTTCTTATCGCTATGCCTGCATTAGAGAATAGTTGGTTTGAAAAAACCGTTATCTATCTCGTTGAAGATAATGAACATGGTTCAATGGGTTTGGTTATTAATTTAGCAAACAAACTCAACATTCAAGACCTTCTTGATCACTTCGACTTACCCACTACTCACGCTGAAAATTATCTTGATAAAACCGTCTTAATAGGTGGGCCTGTTGATTTAGAACGTGGCTTTATTCTTCACGAATCACAAGGCAACTGGAAAAGCACCATGCCACTCCACGACAATCTTAATATGACGGTGTCAGAAGACTTTTTAGAAGCACTCAGTGATGGTCAAATATCAGAAAACTTTATTGTCTGCCTTGGTTTTGCTGGATGGGAGCCTGGACAACTGGCTCAAGAACTGCAAGACAATAGCTGGTTAACCATTCCTTATAATCGCAGTTTGTTGTTTGAAACCCCAATTGAAAACCGTTGGGAAGTGGCTTTAGGTACCTTGGGAATCTCTCCTGAATTTCTAAGTAGCGAGGCGGGGCATGCCTAAATCAAAACCTAAAAAGAACAACCCTGAAGGTGTTGTGATTGGTTTTGACTTTGGCTTACGTCGCATTGGTGTTGCCGTTGGCCAAACCATCACTCAAACAGCGACACCAGAAGCCATTGTAAACAGCAAAGATGGTAAACCTGACTGGGAACACATTAGTAAAATTTTTGAACAATGGCAGCCTGTTGCTATTTTGGTTGGTCTACCCATGCGTTTAGATGGCACTGAACAGGCTTTAACACAGCCCGCTCGCAAATTTGGGCAACGTTTAAGTGGGCGATATAACCGCCCTCTTTACTTTATTGAAGAGCAGTTAAGCTCGATTGAAGCGGAAAGCCGCGGCTTAAAACAGCAACACATTGATGACCATGCCGCACAAATTTTATTAGAAAACTGGTTACAATCTATTTGATTGCTGTAGACATTAGAAAATGAGACTTTTACATGACTGAACTGGATATTGATGTACCAAAATTAATCTCTAAGATTAGTGAACAAATTAAGCAAAAACCCATGTTTAACCATTCACCAAAAATGATTGGTATTCGTTCAGGAGGTGAATGGGTAGCGCAACGACTGCACCAACAACTAGAGCTGACTGATGAGCTCGGTGTCATTGACATCTCTTTTTATCGAGACGATTTCTCCAAAATTGGTTTAAACCCAACCGTAAAACCATCGCAAATTCCTTGGGATGTTGATGACCAACATATTATTTTGGTTGACGATGTTCTCTTTACTGGTCGCACTACACGAGCCGCATTAAATGAAATTTTTGACTACGGACGGCCTGCAAGTGTCACTCTCGTTACCCTGCTTGACCGTAAAGGTTGTCGCGAACTGCCATTTCAAGCGGACATTGTTGGTGAAAGTTTAGAGTGTAGCCAAACCATCAAGCTAACAGGCCCCGAGCCTTTAAAAGTCACGATTTTAGAGAAAAGTGAGGAGTCTGCATGAGCGCAAAACTAGCTGGCCCTAATATTCAGTTAAATGAGTTAGGTAAACTCAAACATTTTTTAACGCTGGAAGGCTTAAAAAACCACCATTTAACCGAAATCCTTGACACCGCCGAATCCTTTATTAATCCAACCACCAAAGAGATTAAAAAAGTGCCGATTTTGCGCGGTAAAAGCATTATGAACTTGTTTTTTGAGCCAAGCACCCGAACCAGAACCACTTTTGAAATTGCGGAAAAACGGCTCTCTGCTGACGTTGAAAGTTTAGATATTCAAACGTCTGCCACCAAAAAAGGCGAATCCCTTTTAGATACCCTTTGGAACTTACAAGCCATGCAGGCCGATATGTTTGTCATTCGTCACTCCGAAAGTGGTGCCGCACACTTCTTTTCACAACACGTTGCGCCACATGTTCACGTTTTAAATGCTGGGGATGGTCAACATGCCCACCCTACTCAAGCCATGTTGGATATGTTTACCATCCGTAAACATAAAGGCGACATTTACGACTTAACTGTTGCCATTGTTGGTGATGTTTTACACTCACGAGTGGTACGCTCACAAATTCAAGCATTAAGCATTCTGGAAGCCAGAGAAATACGCGTCATTGGTCCTAAAACACTCATGCCAGAATCACCCGAAGCCATGGGGGTACACGTATACCACGATATGGAAGAAGGTCTTAAAGATGTGGATGTGGTGATTATGGTTCGTTTACAAAATGAACGCATGACCAGTGCTTTAATTCCAAGTGAAAAAGAGTTTTTTAACCTGTATGGCTTAACCGAAGAACGTCTTGCCCTTGCCAAACCTGACGCCATTGTTATGCACCCTGGCCCGATTAATCGTGGGGTAGAAATTGATTCAGTGGTAGCCGATGGCCCACAATCGGTTATTTTGGAGCAGGTCACTTATGGAATAGCGGTACGTATGGCGGTAATGGCGATTATTATGAGCAACGCCGCACAACTTGCGCAACATAAGCTAGAACAAGAACAACAGGCCAGCTTAGATTTAGTTGATACCGAGGAAACAACGGAGGACACACTGTGAGACATATCATTAAAAATGGTCGTGTCATCGATCCTAGTCAGAACCTAGACAAAGTCACAAACATTTACCTTTCTCGTGGTCGAGTTATGGCAGTGGCAGATGAAGCTCCTGAAGGCTTTACTGCGGATCAAGAAATTGATGCAACCGACAAATGGGTTCTACCAGGCCTGGTAGATTTGCAAGCGCGATTAGGTGAACCTGGAAGCCAATATGCAGGAAACATTGCCTCTGAAACCAAGGCCGCTGTAGCAGGTGGTATTACCAGTATTTGCTGCCCGCCTGACACGGCACCAGTCAATGATTCTCAAGCCGTAACCGAACTACTACAACGCAGAGCAAGACAAGCAGCAACCGCTTTTGTAATGCCAATTGGTGCTTTAACACAAGGGCTTGATGGCGAACGTTTAAGTAATTCATACTCCCTTAAAAAAACAGGCTGCATCGCCTTAAGCCAAGCAAACAGGCCTGTGCAAAACTCACTGGCTTTAAAAAATGCATTAGAGTATAACTCAACGATGGACATTCCAATTATGTTGCGTAGCGAAGACCAGCAGTTAAAAAATGGCGGAGTTGCTCACAGTGGTCCGGTCAGTTCACGCTTAGGTCTGCCAGAAATTTCGCCTGCGGCTGAAACAGCCGCTTTAGCAAGAGACTTGGTTTTAGTTGAAGAGACCGGTGTTAAAGCGCACTTTTCGCAAATTGCATGCGCGCGTTCTGTTGAATTGATTGCTGACGCAAAAAAACGTGGTTTACCAGTAACGTGTGATGTTGCCATTCACCAACTGCACCTCTCTGAAATGGACTTACTCGGTTTTAATAGTCTATTTCACGTTTCACCACCCTTACGCAGCATGAATGACAAACAAGCATTGATTATGGGTGTAAAAATGGGCGTAATCGATGCCATTGTTAGTGACCATACGCCACTTGAAAAAGATAATAAATTATTACCCTTTGGTGAGAGTGCTCCAGGTATTAGTGGTCTAGAAACTTTACTTGCACTTCTACTTAAACTGGTGCAAGAAGGTGCTTTAGACTTAATGACGGCTATTCGTTGTGTTACCCAAAATCCAGCCAAAATCATTGGTTGCAATACCGGGTCATTGATTGAATCGGCTTCAGCAGACTTAACGATTATTGACCCCGAGGGCGTTTGGACTTTAAATGCCAACAACATGATTAGTGCGGGGAAAAACACGCCTTTTTCTGGTTGGGAGTTTGTAGGAAAAGTAGAACAAACTTTTTTTCAAGGCCGCCCTGTTTACCGTAATAACGAAGTTTAACCATACAAAACAGTTTAAAATGCCCAATTACACATTAAGTTCTTCTGTTAAACAAACTGAACAAACCCATGGATTTTGGTTGCTCAGTTTTCGTTTGAACGAGCCATTAGCTTTACCAGAGGCTTTAGCAAAAGCGTTCTATTTTTCTGAAGCGCCAGAGGTTTTGCTCTACCTTTTTCAACACGCAGACCAGAACCCTAAAAATGAATACCAGTTTTTATCGAATCAAAAGTTAGATGACGCCTTATTAAGTCAATTAACAAAATTGCAATCTGACTCGAATCAAACCCTACAGCTTGCCAACAATACTCAACCCGTATTAATCCTAGCAAATAACCTCTTTATGGCAAACGCCTTTGCCATAGCAAAACAGGCAGGCTTATTACAGAACAATTATGTTCACCATGTGGTACTGGCGAGCGACTCTCAATTTCCTTTTGTAAGCAAACCAGCGCGCTACTTAATGCCTGAGATGCCACCCGAAGCCATTGGGGCTTGCACCCTATTAGAAGATTGGAACATACAAAACCGCTTGGTTTCCAAACAAGGCTTACCGGGTTGTTTTGAAGGTGATTTAGTCGATTTTTTTGATTACTGGTTACATTCCATGCAAGAAAAAATGCAAACCACCGAATCTGAAGAAAATTGGCAGGTTGTGATATTGGCAGATAAATCTGTACAGAAAAAATGCATTGAAGTTAGCCAGTATTATCACTGGCCACACTTAACAAACATTGCTGAAAACCATTAAACTTACCGATTTCTTATAACTCTTGAATCCAATTCAATAATGTATAAGTAACCAATTCGCTATTTCAATTATTGCTCTAACAAGTCAATTTGTTTGGTTTTTTTACGCGTCTTTTTTGCCAACTTTTCAATATCTTTTGCGATATCGTGTATGGCTAATTCAGCAGTAGAACCCAAAGCCGCTTCAACCAAAATGTGAAGTTCTTCAAAGTTTTCTGGAGTCAGAGCTTTTTTTTGTTGTTTGGTTAGACTTTTTTTGAAACCTTCCACAACTTTATAAGCATGCTTATCAATTTTCATTATTCTTTCCTCTATTCAACATTGTTTTACAAAGAGCTTTGTATGAGATGAACATCTCATACAACCTCATATACAAGGCTAAACTATCATGCGATCTATTTGGGTTTGCAATAACTAATCGTATTGAAAAATATCTTCACCAGAACTGACAATCAAAGGATCTGGCTGACCAACAACCGCTTCATCTTTGCCTTCATACGGTAGCTGGTTTAACACATAACGCATAGTCT
>JAUUDE010000006.1 GCA_030826915.1 Thiomicrospira sp. | reverse complement strand
GGGGCTTAATTTTTCAACGATGAATATTTCATAGAGAAGAGACTAAATCGATGCCAATCATTACGTTACCAGACGGTTCTACTAAACAATTTGATGAAGCTGTTTCAGTTATGCAAGTAGCTGAAAGTATTGGAGCAGGGCTTGCAAAGGCAACGGTAGCTGGACGAGTTAATGGCCAGTTAAAGGATGCATGCGATTTAATCACTGAAGATGCTACGTTAGAAATTGTCACCATGAAAGATGAAGATGGTGTTCATATTATGCGTCACTCTTGTGCTCACTTATTAGGGCATGCTTTAAAACAGTTGTATCCAGATGTGAAAATGGCAATTGGGCCGGTAATCGATAACGGTTTTTACTACGATATCGATATGGATTACAAAATTACGCCAGCGGATTTGAAGAAAATCGAACAGCGTATGCAACAGTTGGCTAAGACTAAATATGCCGTCGTTAAAAAAATGCTTTCTCGTGAAGAAGCGATAGCAACGTTTGAAGACCGTGGTGAAGATTATAAATTAGAACTTATCCGTGATTTACCAAATGAAACCGAGTTTGGTTTTTATTATCACCAAGAATATGTTGATATGTGTGTCGGCCCTCATTTACCGAATATGGGGTTTGTTAAGGCTTTAAAACTTACGCATGTTGCTGGTGCATACTGGCGCGGTAATTCAGACAACAAAATGTTGCAACGTATCTACGGTGTGGCTTTTCAAGATAAGCAATCGTTAAAAGATTACCTGCACATGATGGAAGAGGCTGAAAAGCGTGATCATCGTAAATTAGGTAAAACACTAGACTTATTCCATCTTGAAGATATTGCACCAGGCATGGCCTTTTGGCATCCAAAAGGGACAACTTTATACCGCACCGTAGAAGACTATATGCGTGGTCAGTTAATTGAAAATGACTACGAAGAGATTCGCACACCGTTGATCATGGATCGTTCTTTGTGGGAAAAGTCAGGCCACTGGGATAAATTCCAAGACAATATGTTCACAACAGAAACAGATAATCGTGATTACGCTGTCAAGCCAATGAACTGCCCAGGACATATTCAAGTCTTTAACCGTCATTTAAATAGTTACCGTGACCTGCCAATTCGTATTGCAGAATTTGGTACTGTTCACCGTAATGAAGCTTCAGGAACATTACACGGTTTAATGCGTGTGCGCTCGTTTACGCAGGATGACGCTCATATCTTCTGTACAGAAGAGCAAATTCAACAAGAAGTGCAGGCGTGTATTGATTTGGTATACCAAACTTACGCGGACTTTGGTTTTGATAACATTGCCGTTAAGTTCTCAACTCGTCCAGAACAGCGTGTTGGAGCGGATGCAGTATGGGATTTAGCTGAGCAAGCGTTAGAATCAACATTAAAAGAAGCAGGTTTAGACTACAAGCTGCAACCCGGTGAAGGTGCTTTCTACGGTCCTAAGATTGAATTCCAATTAAAAGATTGTATTGGCCGTGTTTGGCAGTGTGGAACAATCCAGCTTGACTTTTCAATGACGCAAGCGGAACGTTTAAACGCGGTTTATGTTGGTGCCGATAATGAAAAACATCACCCAGTAATGATTCACCGAGCCATTTTAGGTTCACTTGAACGTTTTGTTGGTATTTTGATTGAGCACTATGAAGGTCGTTTCCCAACTTGGTTGGCTCCAGTGCAATGTGTTGTTGCTCCAATTGCCGAAGTCCACAGTGAATATGTGGTCGAAATGACTAAAAAATTGAAAAAACATGGGTTTAGAGTTGAATCGGACTTGAGAAATGAGAAGGTTGGGTTTAAAATTCGCGAACACACAATGCAACGTGTTCCATATATTTTGGTTGTAGGTGATCAAGAAATGGAAAACGGCACGGTAAATGTTCGTGCAAGAAATGGTGAAAACCTAGGTTCTTATGATTTAGAGCAACTTGTCGATTTATTGAATAACGACATTTCTAATCTAGGACGTGTTGTAGCAACACAAGAATAAAGTCGTTATTAGCATAGCTTGAATATGCATTGTAAAAAATTTAATTAATTGGAGGATATTGCTATCGCAATTAGAAGAGGTCGTGGAAGACCGCAACAACCAGAAGCACCAAAAGATAGAATTAACAAAGCAATTACAGGTACACCTGAAGTACGTTTGATTGATGCAGACGGTGAACAAGCCGGAATTGTATCCATTCAAGATGCTCTGGCGCAGGCTGCAGAGGCGGGGTTAGATCTGGTTGAAATTACAGCGAAAGCAAAACCTCCAGTTTGTAAGATCATGGACTATGGTAAATACCTTTACCAGCAGCAAAAAAAGCAGCATGAAGCGAAGAAAAAGCAGAAGCAAGTCCAGGTTAAAGAAGTTAAGTTTCGCCCAGGAACTGAGGAGGGAGATTATCAGGTCAAACTACGCAACCTGATGAAATTCCTAGAAAAGGGAGATCGTGTCAAGGTAACCATCTGGTTCCGTGGTCGCGAAATCACTCATAAGGAACTGGGACTTAAAATGTTGGAACGTGTTAGGGATGATATTCAAGAGGTTGCGACCGTTGAACAAATGCCTAAGATGGAAGGCCGTCAAATGCAAATGATGGTTGCTCCAACAAAGAAGAAGCAGTCTTAATCAAGTTAACCTAGTTTTCTAGGTTTTACCCAATTAAGTTTGCCTTACAACAGTCGGGATTTACTCAAATAGATTTTATCTTTAGGAGTAGATTTCTGGTGCAGCTCCCTCAGTGCTGTTCGTTGTTCCAGATGAATCTAAGTTATTAGATTTAATTAAAACTGAAGTGACTCAATTTATTGAGAATCACTTAAATGCGGAGTTTCATTCAATGCCAAAGATGAAAACAAATAGTAGTGCTAAAAAGCGCTTCAAGAAAACTGGCTCAGGTCGTTTCAAGTGTAAACAATCTCACCTTCGTCATATTTTGACTAAGAAATCGACTAAGCGTAAACGTCAACTTCGTGCTGCAAGCATGATTCATGATCACGATGTAGCGATGGTTCGCCGCATGTTACCTTACGCTTAATTGGAGATTTAAGACATGGCAAGAGTTAAAAGAGGTGTCATCGCACGCCGTAGACACAACAAAGTATTAAAAGCAGCTAAAGGTTATTACGGAGCTCGTAGCAAAGTTTTTCGCGTTGCTAAGCAAGCAGTAATCAAAGCAGGTCAATATGCATACCGTGACCGTCGTACTAAGAAACGTCAGTTCCGTCGTTTATGGATTGCGCGTATTAACGCTGCAGCTCGTATGAACGATATGACATATAGCCGTTTCATTAACGGTCTAAATAAAGCCGGTGTTGCTGTTGACCGTAAGGTACTAGCAGATATCGCAGTTCACGATGCAGCAGCATTTACTGCCATCGCTGAAAAAGCAAAAGCGGCATTAGCTTAATTTGCATACTGGTTTAGGCCAGTAGTTGAATAGGGGACTTTGGTCCCCTATTTTTTTCGTTGAATTACCTTAATACAAACTCTAGATTATTCACACGAATAGCTATGCAAGATTCTACTAACAGACGCCAATAAAAGTCGTTTAGTGGCATGTTTCATATCTATTACAAACCGTTTTGGGACATTTATTAAATGCAAGAACGCCTTCAAAATATACTGACACAAGCGCAAGATGCGGTTGCAGAAGTAACAGACTTATCAAAATTAGACGAACTTCGTGTTCAATTCCTAGGTAAAAAAGGGGAATTGACTGCGATGATGAAAACTTTAGGAAAGCTATCGGCTGAAGAGCGTCCTAAAGCAGGTCAAGTGATTAACGAAGCAAAACAAGCTGTACAAAGTTTGTTAAATGCAAAAAAGAAACAGCTTGATGATGAAAAGCTGGCGAAGAAACTAGCCGAAGAGACCGTTGATATTACCTTGCCTGGGCGTGGTGCAGATATAGGTAGTCTTCATCCTGTTACACGCACATTAACACGTATTGAAACTTTATTTTCTAATGCCGGTTTTGATGTTGAAACGGGCCCTGAAATTGAAGATGATTGGCATAACTTCGAAGCTCTGAATATTCCTGAAACACATCCCGCTCGTGCCATGCATGATACTTTCTATATCAATGAAAATACGGTGTTAAGAACACACACTTCAGGCGTGCAGATTCGTACCATGGAAAACAAACAACCGCCATTGCGTGTGATTGCTCCTGGTCGTGTTTACCGTTGTGACTCTGACCAAACCCATACACCGATGTTTCACCAGGTAGAAGGTTTAATCATTGAGAAAAATGCCAGCTTTGCACAGTTGCGTACTTTAATTATTGAGTTCTTACGTAAGTTCTTTGAAGACGAAGAATTGAAGGTACGTTTTAGACCATCTTATTTCCCGTTCACTGAACCGTCTGCTGAAGTAGATATTGCAACTAACTTGTTTGGTGATGGTCGCTGGATTGAAGTTTTAGGTTGTGGGATGGTACACCCAAATGTACTGAAAAATGTTGGAATTGATCCAGATGAATATACTGGATTAGCATTTGGTTTAGGTGTAGAACGACTAGCCATGCTTCGTTACAACGTAAAAGATTTACGTCAATTCTTTGAAAACGATTTACGTTTTCTACAACAGTTTAAATAAACCAGGCCTGGTGAGAAGAGAAATATGAAATTTAGTGAAAATTGGTTAAGAGAATGGACAAATCCTCAATGGGATACCAATACATTATCTGAAGAATTGAGTTTAGCAGGCCTGGAAGTTGACGGCGTTGAACCTGTTGCAGGCGAGTTTACCAATGTTGTGGTTGGTCATGTATTATCGGTAGAAAAACATCCAGATGCAGATAAGTTAAATGTAACTCAAGTTGATGTAGGTGAAGCGGAACCTGTTCAAATTGTTTGTGGTGCTAAAAATGTAGTAGCCGGTATGAAAGCCTGTTGTGCAAAAGTGGGTGCCGTTTTACCAGGTAACTTCAAAATCAAAAAAGCCAAGCTTCGTGGTGTGCCTTCGCATGGAATGCTTTGTGGCGCAACTGAAATCGGTTTACCAGATGATGGTGTAGATGGTTTGTTTGTTCTGCCTGATGACGCTCCTGTTGGCATGGATGTACGTGAATACCTAGATTTAAATGACAAAACCATTGATGTGGATTTAACTCCTAACCGTGCAGATTGTTTCAGTATTTTAGGTTTAGCTCGTGATGTATTTGCCATTAGTGATGCAGACTTTACTCAGCCTTTTAAAGATAAAGATATGGCTGGTAAAGCGGCCTGTTCACAAAAAATTGTGGTTGCAGAACCTCAAGCTTGTCCAAAGTATTTAGGTTGTATGGTGTCTGGATTTGATACAAATGCCAAGACACCTAATTGGATGGTACAAAAATTACAACGCTCAGGTCTTCGTTCATTAAGTTTGGTGGTTGATATCACTAACTACGTATTACTAGAACTTGGGCAACCGATGCACGCCTTTGATATGGATACCTTAAAAGGGGATATCCAAGTGCGAATGGCAAACGCGGGTGAAAAGCTGACAACGCTTGATGAGAAAGAAGTAACGTTAACCGACAATACTTTGGTTATAGCCGATGACAGTGGCGCAATTGCGCTTGCTGGAATTATGGGTGGTTTGTCGACTTCTGTTACCGATTCCACTACAAAAATTTTCTTTGAATGTGCTCACTTTGCACGTTTAGCTATTACTGGTAAAGCCCGTCAATATGGTTTACATACCGATTCTTCTATGCGTTTTGAACGTGGTGTTGATCCAATGTTGCCAGAACGTGCATTGAATCGTGCATTACAGCTGTTCACCGAAATTGCGGGTGGCGAAATCAGTGCGGTTGAAGCGATTATTTCTGAAAATGATTTACCAAAAGCCGCCAAGATTGAATTACGTAGAGCCACAATTGCAAGCCGTTTAGGTGTTGAAATTGCCGACGATATTGTTGAGAAAATTTTCACAGAATTAGGGTTTGGAATTACAGCTTCCGATGCAGGTTGGAGTTTAACTGCGCCCACATTCCGTTTTGATATGGCGATTGAAATGGATTTAATCGAAGAAATTGGGCGCGTGTACGGTTATAACAATTTACCTGAAACACCTGTTTTAGCACCAATGACGCTAAATGAACTTCCAGAGTCAGAGCAGTCATTAAATGCGCTTAAAACAGGGCTTGTTCAACGTGGTTATAACGAGGTTGTCACCTATAGTTTTGTTGCAGAAGACAAACAGCAAGCGATTGCACCTGATTTGCCTTATGTTCTATTAAAGAACCCTATTTCAGATGATATGAAAGCAATGCGTACCACCCTGTTTACAGGACTTTTGCAGAGTGTTGCATATAATCAGAATCGTCAACAATCTCGTGTGCGTTTGTTTGAGACAGGCCTGGTGTTTTATAAGAACGATTCTGATCCAACTGGCGCAACTCAAATTCCAATGTTTGGTGGTGCCATTGTTGGGCCTGCTAAAGCAGCAGG
>JAUUDE010000017.1 GCA_030826915.1 Thiomicrospira sp. | reverse complement strand
GTATGCGTAAAC
The DNA here is from genome assembly GCA_030826915.1 of Thiomicrospira sp. GTDB lineage: Bacteria > Pseudomonadota > Gammaproteobacteria > Thiomicrospirales > Thiomicrospiraceae > Thiomicrorhabdus. The sequence goes on along the minus strand of JAUUDE010000017.1, from coordinate 17,693 downwards.
CATCGCAACAGAGATACCATCACCAGGTGCGATAACTGAGTAACATGTGTTAACCCATGAAGGTTCAACCATCTCAACACCGTTTAATAATGATGCTACGGCTGCCGCACAAACTTTCGCTTCAGAGTTTGCTGCGTAACCTGATTTAGGTAGTGGTTTCGCAACAGATGAATCACCAATTACATGGATGTTCTTATGAACAGTAGACTCAAATGTCTTATGATCCATTGGACACCAATCCGTACCCGCTGTTAAACCAGCGTCGAATGCAATTTTACCCGCTTTTTGGTTAGGGATGATATTTAAAACATCAGCTTTAAATTCACCGGCACCACAAGTGACTGTTTTAGTTGCAACATCAACCTTAGTGACAGTTCCACCTTCAGATTTATTAATCCATTTGATTAGACTCTTGTCTGTTCCGTATCCGTAATGACGTTTCCAGCCATCCATGAATAGACCAAATTTAGAGAATTTTTCTTTAGGGTCTAATACAACAATCTTAGAATTTGGCTTGTGCTCTTTTAGATAAGAAGCAATTTGCGAAACACGCTCATATGGTCCAGGAGGGCAACGGAAAGGGTTACCTGGAGGACAGATTACAACAGTCCCACCATCTTTCATTGCTACCAGCTGCTCACGTAACATTTCAGTTTGTGGTCCAGCCTTCCAAGCGTGAGGAATTGAAGATGCTGCTACATCGGCAGAGTAGCCTTCAATCATTTCATATTTGAAATCGACACCAGGAGAAACGATACAACGATCGTAAGCTAACGTTTTACCACCAGCGGTTGAAACTTTTTGACCTTTTGCATCAATACCAGTTACGTTGTCAAATACAACCTTAATGCCTTTTGCTTTAAGCTTGTCATAAGTGAAGTGGATGGATTCCATTTTACGGTGTCCACCGATTACTTCGTTACTCATAAAGCAGGTGTAGTAGTCTTTGTTGGCTTCAACAATTGTCACATCAATACTTGGATCCATTTTTTTAAGGTACTGTGCTGCAGTTGCACCACCGATACCGCCACCAACGATTACAACTTTTTTAGAACCAGCTACGGCCGATGTTACTGAACTCGCTGCAGCCACACCTACAGCAGTCGCTGCAGATGCTTTAAGGAGTGTTCTTCTTGAAATATTAGTCATTATTAATCTCCTTATTTGCTTGAGTAGTATTCAATTATTTCATCTACACCAGCTTGACCGTACTTGTCATGCATTTTCTTCAACTTCTTAGCCATTTTTTTAGGAGCTTCACGGTTACCAGAAGTAAAGTCATGTAAGTTGTACTGTAGGTAAGGTTTCCACTGACCAGCTAGAATTCCCGCATCGTCATCCGCTAAAGAACCACCTTCTGAGTGACATTTTTCGCAATATTTGTCATGTAACTTTTTACCTTTAGTTGACAGCTTTGCATCAGCCTGTTGAGGTGCAGAAACAAATTTCTGTTTAGAAAAATATTGAGCCATTGCTGCAATATCTTCATCACTGTAACCCTTAGCGATTCGCATCATGATTGTAGATGGACGATCCCCCATTGCGTAAGCATTCATAGACTCAATGAAATAATCTGGTGACATACCAGCAATAGTCGGTGTTGCTGGTCCTTGGCTTACGCCGTTTGGTCCGTGACAACCTGCACAAGTATTTGCCAGCATGGTTGCACGATCCATACCTGCAAACGCAGTGCTTGAAGCTAGCATAGAGCCAGCGAGAACTGCTCCTGCAATCAACTTAGTTTTAATCATATACTCCTCCTCAGAAGTGTTGTTTCCAGTTTAACTGGTTTTAAGAATTATCTATTTTCGTTTAACGCTTTGGAAGTAAATCATCGACTAGGCCGTCGCGCATTTGATCTTCAACCTCATCCGGTTCATCAGGCTCTTCATGGGCGATGCCTTTATGGCAATCAATACATGTTTGTCCCTTCTTCATTGCACGAGGGTGTTTTTTACGAGCTTGTTTGTGTTGTTCTTCAAAGTCCATAGATTCAAATGCGTGACATGTGCGACATTCTCTGGAATCATTAGCTTTCATCTTATCCCATACTGCAGTAGCCATACCCCAACGATGTTTGTTGTAATGTTCAAGATATTTTTCTTCATCGGCTTTAAGTTCATCGCTTACCGCAAAGTCACCAAGAAATTCATGGTAAACGTCTTTGGCTGCATAAATCTTAGCGTAAAGTTTAGGGAAAAATTCTTTTGGAACGTGGCAATCGGCACATTCTGCACGAACACCAGAAGCGTTTTTGTAGTGAATGGTTTCTTTGTACTCTTTTAGGTTAACAGTCATGCTGTGACAAGAAGTACAGAATTCAGTTGTGTTAGTGTAGGCAAAAAAAGAATTCATTGCGCCAAATGAGGCAAATCCAAGAAGGAAAATAATAGCGAGTAGACCAGTTTTTTTTGTGAACATCGTTGTTTTCTTTTTAATTATTTTTGTATAAATCTTTGATAAAGAGAAAATTGTATGATTGTGTAGAGCTTATTTCATACAGATTTCTATCAAATTATCCCTATCGTAAATAAAAATAAATATAGAGTAAAGAAAGGATATTTAATGGCCCATAGGTAAGACTTATTTCATCATCTGATTATATTTATTATTAATTGTGAAATTATATTTTTCATAACCATTAGATGATACTTCATTTTTGTATAATGTATCTTTGCCAATGGCATCACTTTTAGTGATTTTCACACCTATAATCAAGGATTTAAATTGCTTTAATGTTCTGCTGGGCATGAGTTCATCTGCCTTAGTTAGGTAAACGGTATCTGGTAGGTCTTCAAATTTATAACGTTGAGCGGCAATCGGCATAGGCATTCCTTGAGGCTGTTTTGCGTAAATAAAAACATTGGCTCCATGCATTTTTTCTTTGATTTCATCTGAAATTTGAAAAGAAATTTCAATATTTACATCGGAAACTGGGTTTTCAGCCTGGGCTGTTTGTAATGGATTTTGCAATTCTTCCGTTGTTTTTTTCTTTTTAATGTTTTTTTCAACTGTTACACCAACTCCTTTTAATAAAGATGCAACGGTTGTTTTATCTTCAGAATTATCAGGAAGTAGCTGATATAAAGTTTGCCAATATTTTATTGCAGATTTATTTTTACCTTGCTGCTTTTCAGCCATACCTAAAAGCCATAATGCCATTTTGTTCTCGGGTTCAAGATCATAAGCGTGTAATAAAAGTTGATAAGGCCTACCGATTAAACTGCCACCATTTACTACGCCTAGTGCATCTGCTAATGGCAATATGGCATCTATATTGTGAGGTTCTAATACCATAGCTTTCTCAAACGCCACAATGGCTTCTTGGTAGTTTTCCGTTATCATCTGAGATCGACCCAGTAATAGCCATCCTTTTATATCTTTGGGATTTTTTTTGAGCTTCTCTTCCAATTTATCTACAAGAGTGACCATTTCAGGTTTGGGTTTTTCAGTTGATATTTCAGCAAACTCGGGTGTGCCTAAAGCAAAGTAACTTCCCATGCTAAAGAGTGGAATAAATAACGCGATTGCGATTAAGGCACGTTTTGATAAAAGGTCGTTTACCAGTTTGCTTCGCATGGCTAAAGGAACCAGTAGTATTAAAAGTGCGATTGTTAATAGAGCCGCCAAACCAATGCTTAAAGTAGTCATAATTTTTATTCCGTATCGCTAGAGTGGGTTGCTTTGTTATTTGTATTGGCCGTTTTTCCTGCTTGGGTGATAATTTTAAATAGCCACCAGAAACCCAAAATTAAAAACACAAAAGGACCACCCCATAACAGAAAGGTTTGAAATTTCACAGGTGGGTTATAAAGAACAAAATCACCATAACGATCTACCATATATTTAACGACACTGGCTTTATCTTGTTTTTGTTCCACAAGCATTGTGTGTACTTGTTTACGTAAATCTTGAGCTAATTCTGCATTGGAATCAGCTAGGTTTTGATTTTGGCAAACAAGACAGCGAAGTTCATAAATTAAGTTGTTGTAGTCTTGCTCTTGTTGCACCGTGTCAAAAGGGTAGGTTTCAATGGTGGCTTGCGCAGAAGTCAGCCAACAAGAGAGTGTTAAAACTAAAGCAGATAGATAGGTGGATTTAGAGAACATAAATTACCCTTGCACCGCAGTGCGTTCATTTTCTAATTGTTTGAGTAATGGCAAGAGTTGGTTTTTTACTCTGTCTTTGGTTAGAGGGCCTGTGAATTTATGGCGAATAATGCCATTAGCGTCCATAATAAAGGTTTCTGGTACGCCATATACGCCCCAATCAATTCCTGCGCGACCTTTAGGGTCTTGCACCGTAATTTGGTATGGGTTACCTAATTCTTTTAACCAAGCTTTTGCTTCTTCTGGTGTGTCTTTGTAGTTTAAACCAACAATAGTGGTTGAATTTTGTTTGCTAAAATTAACCAATAATTTGTGCTCTTGCCTACAAGACACACACCATGAAGCCCAAATGTTTAAAATCCACGGTTGGCCTTTTAATTCTGACGGACTAAAAGCGGTTTCCGAGTAGAGACGCTCTAAACTGAATTTAGCCGCTGGCTTGCCTATCAAAGGAGAGGGAACCTCTTTAGGGTCAAGCGTAAGGCCAATAGCCAAAAAGATGACCAAGCCTGCAAAAAGAGAGAGTGGAATCATCTGCTTTTTCATGCGGTTTTCTCTGCTTGGCTTTGAATTGTGTTTTTTACAGCAGAGTTTTTACGGCGTTGTAAAAGCGTAATCACTCCGCCTAACGCCATAAGAATCGATCCTAACCATATCCAACGTACAAATGGTTTGTACTGCAAACGTACACTCCAGGCTTGGTTATCTAATTTTTCACCCAAAGCGACAAATAAATCTCTTGATAATTGAGCATCAATGCCTGCTTCAGTCATTGGCATTGCTTGGCTCAGATAAGTACGTTTTTCTGGGTGAAGTTCAGTTAATGGAATGCCGTCTTCATAGACCTTTATATGACCTTCAGAAGCGAGATAGTTATCGACTTGTTTTTGCTTGACGTTGACAAATTCAAAACGGTATTGATTTATTTGATAGCTTTGGCCGGGTTCTAGGCGAACATCCTTTTCAATAGAATAAATTGAGGTGATGGTAATCCCTGTTAAGGTAACCGCAAAACCAATATGCGCCATAACCGAACCAATTTTTTGAAAACTTGGTTTAACCAGGCCTGCTGAGTTCTCTTTTAATAACCAATGTAATGCGCTAAATGCAATCCAACTGCTCATTAATAGACCAATAACTGCTAAACCGCTGAATTCAGGCAAGATGAGTAGCGGAATTAAAAATGCTATTAATAAACTGCTAACGGCGGGTAACCATAAACGCTGTAATAAACGTTTAGAGTTGTCTTCACGCCAGTAGGTTGCAAAACCTAAGCCCATAAAGAGCGCTAGCGGAATGGTTAATGGCAGCATAACCGAGTTAAAGTAAGGTGCGCCAACCGAGAGTTTTGCTAACCCTAAGGCATCTAAAATCAGAGGGTAAAGTGTTCCCAATAATACGGTGGCCATCATCGCCATTAAAATGACATTATTAAGTAACAGTAATGTCTCTTTAGAAACGGGATTAAAAGGTTTTCTTTTGGTCACTTTATGCGCATGGCTAGCGTATAAAGATAGGGACGAACCAACGACGATGACTAGGAAAATCAGAATAAAGACACCACGTGAAGGATCGGTAGTAAAAGCATGTACCGATGTTAACACGCCTGAACGCACCAAAAACGTACCGAGCAAACTCAAAGAAAAAGCCAAAATAGCCAAGAGCAATGTCCATGACTGGAAAGAGCCACGATTGGCGGTAATGCTTAACGAGTGAATCAAAGCAGTGGCCACAATCCAAGGTAATAATGAAGCATTTTCAACTGGATCCCAGAACCACCAGCCACCCCAGCCGAGTTCGTAGTATGCCCACCAACTACCTAGAGCGATACCAATAGTTAAGAAAGCCCAAGCAACAATTGTCCAGCCTTTGGCCCAACGCGCCCAAGCCATTTCAAATTTACCTTCCAGTAGAATCGCGACGGCAAAGGCAAAAGCCACCGCCATTCCAACATAACCCATATAAAGTACTGGTGGATGAATAGCTAAACCAATATCCTGTAAGAGAGGGTTTAAACTTCTCCCTTCGGTCGGAACTTCAATCAACCTTTCGAAAGGGTTGGAAGTGAGCAAGATGAAAAGAATAAAGCCGATTGAGACCATGCCTAATACACTTAAGATTCTGCTATTAAGTGAATCAGGCAGGGGCTTGCTAAATAGGCTTACGGCAAGAGTCCATGTGGTTAAGATTAAAGCCCAAAGCAATAGAGAGCCTTCATGCGCTCCCCAAGTAGCGGAGACTTTGAATATCATAGGAAGCTGCGTGTTGGAATTACTGGCAACATATTTAACTGAGAAGTCATCCACCGTAAACGCATATATTAGGCAGGCGAAAGAGAGTGCTAAAAATAGGAACTGGCCTATTGCAGCAGGTTTTGCAAGTTGCATTAAGCCACTGTGGTTCTTATAGCTACCAAGCAACGGGACGCTAGCCAGTACAAATGAAAAAGCCAGTCCAAGAATTAAGGCAAAAAGTCCGATTTCAGGAATCATTCTGATTTCTCCTTTATCGATTCAGAGATGGCTTCCGTTGAGCCTGCTTTTTCTGCATTTTTTGCATTTTCAGCATTGATTTTAGCCGCCTTGGCTAGTGAGTCTGCCACTTCTGGAGGCATATAGTTTTCATCGTGTTTGGCTAAAACTTCACTTGCTACAAATACACCAGAAGCATTGAGTTGCCCCTTGGCGATAATACCTTGCCCTTCACGGAATAGGTCTGGAAGAATACCTGTGTATTCAACCGAAACAGGGGTAATACTATCGGTAAGTTCAAACTGTACCGTGAGTGTTTTAGGGATACGCTTAACACTGCCTTCTACTACCAGACCTCCTAAACGAAATTCTCTGTCTTTTGGTGCTTTACCTTGTTTGACTTCAGATGTGGAGAAGAAAAACATCATATTTTGACTAAAGGCTTGTACGATTAAAAAGGTGGCGATACTGATACCAACTACCAATAACAAAACCATGTAAAATCGTTTTTTTCTAACAGGACTCATAGACCGCTTCTCTTAATTTTTTATTGTTTTATTACTACATTTTTCACTTTTGAGTGAAGATTTAATTTTCTTCGCTATAGAAGTCATCGGCTTCTTTTAGGGCATTTTTATGATGCAAAATTGGTTCGATGATATTGGCTAAAAGGATTACAGTTGTTAGGCCAAAAGAGCTCCAAACATAAAAACCATAACCACCCATATGTAAAAACTCAGTCATGTTCTTTCTCCATTTCAGCTTGCTTATCCAAGATTATTTTCTTTACCCAGCCAGAATGCACATCTTGTTCAATTAGGTTGGCACGCATTTTAAGCAGTAAGATTAATAAAAACAGGAATTTGAAAGCAGTCGCCATCAATAACAAGGGAATTAACATATCGATATGAATACTTGGCTTATCAAATACACTTACTGTTGCCGCTTGATGCAAGGTGTTCCACCATACTACTGAGTAGTGAATGATGGGTAAGTTCACCACGCCAACCAAGGTCAAAATACTCATGGCTTTACCTGCTGTTGTTTTGTCTTCAATGGCGTTATACAGGGCTAATATCCCTAAATAGATAAACAACAGAATGAGCTCAGAGGTTAAGCGTGCATCCCATACCCACCAAGCTCCCCACATAGGTTTACCCCAAAAAGCGCCAGTAAGAAGGGCAATAAGGGCAAAACTTGCGCCAATCGGTACGGCAGAGATAATCATGATTTCCGCCATACGGACCCTCCATACCAATGCAACCACAGCGGCTATTGCCATGGCTAAATAAACAAACATCGACATCCATGCCGCAGGAACATGAACATACATGATTCTAAAAGATTCCCCTTGCTGATAGTCAGCAGGTGCGGTCACTAATCCCATATATAAGCCAGGAATCAAAAACAGTAAAAATAGAGCCGCAACCCACGGGATGAGTTTACCTGCTAAAGGGTAAAACCAAAGTGGGGCGCCTAATCGGTAGTACCATTTAATAAGAATGTTCATTGTGACACGCTAACCTTTAATGATGTTGCCACCGCAAATGGGGCAAGAGTGATTCCTAAAACAAATAATCCAGCGAGAATATATAACTGTCCTGCGGCAGACCAGCCATCAGCAGAGACATCGACCGCACTGGCGCCAAAAATTAAAACGGGAATGTAAAATGGCAGAACCAAAAGCGGCAAAAGCATACTGCTTTTCTTTAACCCTGTGGTTAAAGCAACACCAATACCCCCAATAAAAGTTAAAAGCGGAGTGCCTAATAACAAAGAGATAATTAGTACGCCAATGGCTTCAGTCGGCAAATTCAATGAAAGTGCAAACATCGGAGCGATAATAATGAGTGGTAATGCGGTAATTATCCAATGAGAAAGAAGTCTCGCCCATGCAAAACTTATTAGCGAGTGATGACTTAAAGCCCATTGTTCCAATGTTCCGTCATGAAAATCTTCTTTAAAGAGATTGTCCAAGGAGAGCATGCTAGCAAGCAGGGCGGCAATCCATATCAGGCCTGGTGCAATTTCAGCTAGTAATTTTTCTGAAGCGCTAATACCAATAGGAAACAACAAAATGACCAATCCAAAAAAAATCAGTGAGTTGAAAGCTTCGCCACGACTACGATAAGCCAGCAATAAATCACGTTTAACGAGGGTTAGAAAGCTGTTCATTGTGATTCTTGCCCAAGTTTTAATGTTTGAATGTATTCAGGAGCGATATTCACCGAATGATGCGAGGTCATAATAATCATGCCGCCATTTTTTAGATGCTGTTCGGCGAGATCTTCAAAAAGAGCAATGCCAGCTTTATCTAGAGCGGCTTGGGGTTCATCTAAAATCCAAAGAGGGGTATCCGCTATCAGTAAACTTGCTAGGCATAAACGGCGTTTCATACCTGCAGAAAAGGTTTTAATGAATTTATGTTTTACGTGTCCAAGATGCACAGTCTTTAACGCAGAAATCATTGAGTTGGTATTTCGTGGACGGATATGACCCAGTAAAATTAAGTTCTCTAATGCGGTTTGCTCTTCTTTTAATGGGTTTTGGTGGCCAAGCCAAGCTAAATGGCTACGAAAGTCGGATTCGCTGTTGAGAATGTTTAGGTTATTCCAATGAACTTCACCAGAGTCTGGGCGACGTAAACCTGTAAGCAGTTTTAAAAGACTCGTTTTTCCAGCACCATTTTTACCTTCAACAAGCAGTAGTTGACCAGCAGAGATTTGAAAAGAGACATTTTCAAATAAAGTTTTATGGCTGCGTATGCAGCTAAGTTGGTGAGCTGAAAACAGCATGTTTTGTAGCGCGTTCTTTCTTGTTGTATTTTTAATTTAGCCAAATAGTCAGGACAGTTTTGTGATCTGAATTTTGCCAGCACTAAAGTGTATCAAAATTAAGGTGTGATAGATGGGATTGTAGGTAAACCTAAAGAAATTGTTTTTATGGTCTATTAATATATTTTATTAAAGAGGGTGCTAATATGGTTATGTATTAAGGGGGTTGTGTACTCATCTTCTACTTCAACTTTACCCGAAGGGGTGGCAAAAGTTTTATTAAGTTTTTTTGTTCTCAGAATGTTTTTTTACTTGATGAAATGCACTCTTTACAGCTGCTTTTACTGCATTTTGTGTTGCTACATGTTCATCGGTAGTCATGTAAAAAGACATATCAATATCAAAGCGTATGTAACGAGTAGGAAGTTGATTTAAAGCAATACAAGCCATGTCAGCAAGAATTTCATTATCTTCAAACTGTTCGTCGTATTGCTCTTTAACCTCATTAAAAACCAAGCGTTCGTAATAGTTATGTACGCTGTCCATTGGCATAGAGGGCTCCTTGCTTAGGGGAATAGGAATATGCATGACTGTTTGTTCCTTTTGTTAACTTATTAAGCTACAGCTTTTTAACTATAACCCTTTCTATTTTACTGAGTCAAGCAATGAACAGGCCAGCTTAGAATTGGTTTTTTGTCACTCGTATAGAGGTTTTTCAAAACAGAACAATAAAAAAGGCGCTTAGAATGATAGCTTCTAAGCGCCTTTTAATTAGCTGAAAATCGTTATAATTTATTTTTCGCGAGAGACGGCTCTGTGTCCAATGTCGGTGCGGTAATAAACTTCATTCCAATTGATTTTTGCAACACCTTCATAGGCTCGTTTTTGAGCCGCGGTGACGTTCTCGCCTAGAGCCGTCACACAAAGTACTCGGCCACCAGAGGTGATGACATCGTCATTTTGATTTAGGCTTGTTCCAGCGTGAAAGACTTTAATGTCAGCCGCATCCGCATCGCTAATTCCAGAAATAACGTCTCCTTTACGGTATTCATCAGGGTAGCCAGCAGCCGCCATAACAACACCTAGTGCAGCACGCGAATCCCATTGAGCGTTCACTCTATCCAACTTTCCATTAATTGCCGCAAGACATAAAGAAGCTAAATCTGATTTTAAACGCATCATAATAGGTTGGGTTTCAGGGTCACCAAAACGGCAGTTGAACTCTAGCACCTTAGGAATGCCGTTTCGATCAATCATAACACCAGCGTATAAGAAACCAGTGTAAGGTAAACCATCTTTTGCCATGCCTTCAATGGTTGGATAAATAACGGTTTCCATAATACGGTCGTGAATCTCACGGGTAACTACTGGGGCAGGAGTGTATGCCCCCATTCCACCTGTATTTGGACCTGTATCACCGTTATTGCGAGCTTTATGATCTTGAGAAGTTGCCATAGGTAGGACATTTTTACCATCGGCCATAACGATAAAACTGGCTTCTTCACCGACAAGGAACTCTTCAATAACAACACGTGAACCGGCATCGCCAAACTTGTTGCCTGCCAACATGTCTGAAACTGCGTCTTTGGCTTCTTGCATAGTATCAGCAAGGATAACGCCTTTACCAGCTGCTAATCCATCTGCTTTGATAACAATCGGCACGCCCATTTTTTCCAAATAAGCATGTGCAGGTTCAATTTCTGTGAAAACTTCATAGGCTGCAGTTGGAATATTGTGTTTAGCCAAAAAGTCCTTAGAAAACGCTTTAGAACCTTCAAGCTGTGCCGCACCAGCAGTAGGACCAAAACATTTTAGTCCAGCTTCCGTAAAGGCATCAACCACACCTAAAACCAAAGGTACTTCTGGGCCAACAATAGCTAAATCAATGGCGTTATCTTTAGCATAAGTGACCAGGCCTGCTATATCATCAACAGCAATGTTTACGTTGGTTAAGTTTGGTTCAATTGCTGTGCCGGCATTACCTGGTGCAACAATGACTTCAGATACATCTGCAGCTTGTGCGGTTTTCCAAGCGAGGGCATGTTCGCGGCCGCCGCTACCAATAATCAATACTTTCATAATTTTCCTTCGGGGGTTGGAGTTATAATTTTTCCTGATAATCTCCAATTCTGCGTTCAAAAATGGTCACTTACATTTGTACCCGCAAGGGGTATAAATGCGCTCACATTTTTTGCCTTGACTTGAAGCTTGTCAGAAAAAAATTACAACTCCAACTGTAATTCTTTAGTTTAGTTAAATCTCTTAAAACTGGAAAAGTAATGAGCGTTTTGCTCAAGTTCAAGGCGGGTAAAAGAGCCGAAGCGGAGCGTACAAATGGTACGTGAGCATCGGAAGCTTTTACCCAACGCAGAAATTGAGTAAACAAGCCATTACGGACGGCGATTAATGTTTGAAGTGGCGCATCCCTGTGAACACCATCGCAATCCCATGCTCATCAGCGGCATCAATTACTTCTTGATCACGCATTGATCCACCTGGGTGAATTACTGCTGTAATTCCAGCTTCTGCCGCCGCATCAATCCCATCACGGAATGGGAAGAATGCGTCTGATGCCATAACGGATCCTGGTACCTCTAAACCTTCGTCAGAAGCTTTAATACCAGCAATTTTAGCCGAGTAAACACGGCTCATTTGGCCTGCCCCTACACCGATAGTCATGCCATCTTTAACGTAAACAATGGCGTTTGATTTAACGAATTTAGCGACTTTCCAAGCAAACATTAAATCTTTCATTTGTTCTGCTGTTGGTGCTTTTTTAGTCACCACTTTAAGGTCAGCTTCATCAACCATGCCTAAGTCACGGTCTTGAACAAGTAATCCACCTGTAACACGTTTGTAGTCATAAGCAGCCTGCTGTTTACCAAGCTCACCACACGCTAATAGGCGAACATTTTTCTTTGCTTCAACAATGGCAACCGCTTCATCAGAAACGGTTGGTGCGATAATCACTTCAACAAACTGACGATCTACAATGGCCTGTGCGGTTTTTGCATCTAACTCCGTGTTGAAAGCGATGATTCCACCAAAAGCAGAAGTCGGGTCGGTTTTGTAAGCACGGTCATAAGCTTCAAACTGTGTTGCACCGATAGATACACCACAAGGGTTAGCATGCTTAACAATGACACAAGCGGTTTCTGAGAAGGTTTTCACCAATTCTAAAGCGGCATCTGTGTCAGCAATATTGTTGAAAGACAGCTCTTTACCTTGAATCTGTGTTGCAGAGGAAATAGAGGCTTCTGTTAGATTGCGTTCTGTATAGAAAGCGGCATTTTGATGTGGGTTTTCTCCGTAACGCATGGATTGTTTCTTAACAAACTGAGTGTTGTAAGTACGAGGGAATTTATCTTCTGCGTTGTCTGAGAACATGGTTCCAAAATAGTTTGAAATCGCACCATCGTAACGAGCAGTTTGCTCAAAAGTTTTGATTGCTAAGTCAAAACGTGTCGCGTGTGCCAGTTGACCATCGTTCGCTTGCATCTCAGTTAGAATACGGCTGTAATCTGCTGGATCTGTTACCACCGCAACGTCTTTGTGGTTTTTGGCCGCAGAACGTAACATCGTTGGGCCACCAATATCGATGTTTTCAATAGCATCTTCTAGTTTGCAATCAGGGTTTGCAACCGTTGCTTCAAATGGGTATAGGTTAACCACAACCATATCAATAGCATCAATTCCGTGTTCTGCCATAATCGCATCATCCTTACCACGACGACCTAACAGGCCACCATGAATTTTAGGGTGAAGTGTCTTGACGCGACCGTCCATCATCTCTGGAAAACCTGTGTATTCTGAAACTTCAGTAACTGGAAGGCCTGCTTCAGATAAAACTTTATAAGTTCCACCTGTAGAAAGGATAGCTACATTCATTGCAGTTAATGATTTAGCAAATTCTAAAATGCCGGTTTTATCTGAAACGCTTATTAAAGCGCGACGTACTGGTTTCATGGGGTTCTCCAAAAAAATAAATCTAAAATTAAATTCGGTTAATCAGACCTAAACTAGGTCATACTTTTGCATTTTCTTTTTAAGGGTGTTGCGATTAATCCCTAAAATATTGGCTGTGTGTGTTTGGTTGTTATCGGTTTGCTTTAAAACAAATTCAATCAAGGGCTTTTCCACTTGTTGCAAAACCATTTCATAGACATCCGTGGCCTGCTCATTTTCAAGCGTATTGAAGTAGGCATCTAGCATCACAGTAACTTGGTCACTCAAGGATGTGGTCTTTCTTCTGTCTACGAGTTTAGATTGCGGTTTGCTCATTTATAACGAAGCCTATTTAGTCGACTATTTAAATTATTCTAATTCTATTCAGCTATTGATTAGCGGTTTAAAAAACGCTTCAAGTAACGTTAGTTGCTCTGCAGAAGAGTTCAGCTGGTTAAACTCTTTACGTAACCGCATGCCTTTAGGTAAGTGTTGGGCATACCAACCAATGTGTTTACGTGCGATACGAACTCCTAAAGTCTCACCGTATAAAGCATGCAGGCCTGTGATGTGTTGTAACATGGTGTTTTTGAACTCAAGCAGGCCTGGTGCCGCGAGTTGTTTACCCGTTTTAAGATAATGATTTAATTCACGAAATATCCAAGGGTAGCCTTGAGAAGCGCGACCAATCATTATTCCATCAGCAGCCGTATATTTTAATACAAAACTGGCCTGTTCGGGGGTGCAAATGTCACCATTTGCAATAACAGGGATATTTACCTGCTGTTTTACATTTTTAATGGTGTCGTATTCAGCATTACCAATAAACTTCTCTTCACGGGTTCGGCCATGAATGGTTATCGCTTTTAAACCTTCTTTTTCGGCAATTTGCGCTATTTGTAAGGCGTTTTTATTGTCCGAGTCTGTTCCTGTTCGTGTCTTAACGGTAACAGGAACATCAACGGCATTAACGACCGCTTTAAAAATTTCAGTCGCTTTATCGGGTGTCGCCATTAAAGCCGAACCAGCAGCAACGCTACAGACTTTTTTAGCAGGACAGCCCATATTTAAATCAATGATTTGAGCACCTTGCGATACTTGCCATGCAGCCGCATCAGCCAGTTCTTGTGGATCTGTACCAATTAATTGCACCGCTCTGGGTTCAGGATCATTTAAATTTACATGGCGTGTCGACGATTTTTTGGATTCCCATAACTGTTTTTTAGATGCCACCATCTCAGCAAGAGTATAGCTAGCGCCATTTTGTCGGCAAATTTCTCGAAACACAGCATCGGTTATACCTGCCATAGGAGCAAGTACAATATTGTGTTCAAATTGGTAGGTGCCAATGGTTAACAATTTAATCTCTTTCCAAAATAGTGAAAATCAATCGAGAGCAGGTTAGCCTCTTTTTTTACCAGACAATAAACCCCATTCATCCAATGTTTGACAGGTGTCTAACGTGATGCCAATACTTTTATAATGCTCTATTAAGTCATCGGCTTGGTTTGCGAGCAGGCCTGATAAGGTTAGGGTTCCCCCCGGTTTTAATAAACGATCAAACTCTGGGGCGAGTTCTTTTAATGGACCAGCTAAAATATTTGCCATAATTAAATCAGCAGGTTCGGCTTGAAAATCTTTTACTAACGCAAATGGAATTTGTTCATTGTTGCGTTCAGAGTTTTCAATACTTGCAGTAATGGCTTGTGGGTCAATATCGGTTCCAGACACTTTTTTAGCTCCCAGTTTTTGAGATGCTAGGGCAAGGATTCCAGAGCCACAGCCATAATCAATGACATTCATATCAACAGGTGGATTTTGGTCTAACCAAGTTAAACAAAGTGATGTAGTTGGGTGAGTACCTGTACCAAATGCCATGCCTGGATCAAGCAGCAAATTGATTGCATCAGGTTTTGGCGCTTCGCACCAGCTTGGAATAATCCATAGCCGTTCACCAAATTGCATAGGTTTGAATTGATCCATCCAAGCACGTACCCAATCTTTGTCCTCTAGTTGTTCTACTTTGTAGTTTGAAGCAGGAACTTGCGGAACCATTTGAGTGAGCATTTCAATAATCGCTTGGCTATCCACTTCGGCATCAAACAAACCTATTACTTTGGTATTAGACCAAATGGGAGTGGTACCTAGCTCAGGCTCAAAAATAGGTTGATCTTTGGCGTCTTCGAAGGTAACAGAAGCCGCATTGGCTTCCATAAAAGCATCGGACAAAGGTTCTGCCAGTTTTTCTTCAACAATCGTATTTATTTGAATCCAAGCCATAATGACTCCAGTTGGTATGGTTTTGTAAAACAAAAAACCTCCAATGCCTAAGACATTAGAGGTTTTAGCTAATGAGTTCTTATCTCACTTTGAACACTAAAGTGTTTAAACTAAGTGTTCTAGACGTTCTTCAAGGTAGTGAATGTTGCGGCCACCATCTTGGAAGCCACAATCGTTCATGATTTCACGTTGTAAGTGAATGTTTGTATCGATACCTTTAATGACCATTTCGCTTAATGCACTGTCCATTCGTGCTATTGCGGTATCACGGCAACTACCAAAACAAATCAATTTTCCAATCATTGAGTCATAATGCGGTGGTACGGCGTATCCTGTGTAAATGTGTGAATCCCAACGTACACCTAATCCGCCTGGTAAATGCAATCTTTCAATTTTACCTGGCGAAGGCATAAAGTTTTTAGATGGATTTTCGGCATTAACACGACACTCAATAGCGTGGCCTGTTAGCTTAATATCTTCTTGCTTTAAGCTTAAAGGTAAGCCAGCGGCAACCTCGATTTGCGCTCTAACTAAATCAATTCCTGTCACCATTTCAGTGACACTGTGTTCAACTTGAAGACGAGTATTCATTTCAATAAAATAAAACTCACCGTTTTCGTATAGGAACTCAAAGGTTCCTGCACCACGATAATTGATGTCAATACAAGCTTTAACACAAGCGCTACCAATTTTTTCTCGCTGCTCAGGTGTAACGCCTGGAGCAGGCGCTTCTTCTACTACTTTTTGGTGACGGCGTTGCATAGAGCAGTCACGCTCACCTAAATGAACGGCATTGCCTTGACCATCGGCTAAAACTTGAATTTCAACATGGCGAGGGTTTTCTAAAAACTTTTCCATGTAAACTTCAGGGTTGCCAAAAAAACTACCCGCTTCTGATTTTGTTAACTGAATGGATTTAAGTAGACTGGCCTCCGTATGAACAACACGCATACCACGTCCACCGCCACCACCAGAAGCTTTGATGATAATAGGGTAACCAATTTCTCTAGCAATGCGATGGTTTTCAGTATCGTCATTACCCAGAGGGCCACCTGAACCTGGAACGGTAGGAACGCCTGCCGCATTCATAGCACGGATAGCGCAAACTTTATCACCCATCATACGGATGGTTTCAGCATTAGGACCGATAAATGCAAAGCCGCTTTCTTCAACACGTTCAGCAAAGTCAGCATTCTCAGATAAAAAACCATATCCAGGGTGAATAGCACCAGCATCAGTCACTTCTGCAGCAGCAATAATTGCAGGTACATTTAAGTAACTGTCAGTTGAGGCAGCAGGACCAATACAAACGGACTCGTCTGCTAATAATACGTGCTTTAGGCTTGCGTCAGCAGTTGAATGAACAGCAACGGTTTTAATACCAAGTTCTTTACAAGCACGCAAAACTCTAAGTGCAATTTCACCACGGTTGGCGATTAAGATTTTTTCAAGCATATTGGTATTCCTTATTCAATTACGAATAGAGTTTGACCAAATTCAACTGGCTCGCCATTTACGCCTAAAATTTGTTTGATTGTTCCGGCTTTGTCTGACTCAATAGGGTTCATGATTTTCATCGCTTCAATAATGCAAAGTGTGTCGCCTACGGCAACTTGATCACCAACTTGAACAAATGGGCCTGCATCTGGTGAAGGAGCAGAATAGAATGTACCTACCATTGGTGATTCAACTTTATGACCGTTAGCTTCTGAAGAAGCGGCTTCTGCTACTGGTGCAGGAGCTGCAGCGGCAACAGGGGCGGGTGCAGCCGCTACAGGCGCAGCTGCGGCAGGAGCTGCAACAACAACTTGCTCTTTGCTACGCGAGATACGAATGTTGTGTTCGCCTTCTTTAATTTCAATTTCTGCTATATCAGACTGTTCTACAATTTCAATTAGCTTGCGAATTGAACGAATATCCATGTTGTATCCTTTGTTCTTATTTACATCTAGTATGAATTCACTTGATGTTTTGGGTTAATTCTTTTCTAAATTCGGTTTTGGGTTTGTTTTACTTTTTAAAAAGCATAGTTATTCATCGATTCTTTCTATAGCTGCTTCAAAAGCCAGCTGATACCCTTTAGTTCCTAAGCCCGCAATAACGCCATCAGCAAT
>JAUUDE010000092.1 GCA_030826915.1 Thiomicrospira sp. | reverse complement strand
GTAAGCACATGAAAAAAGATGTGGCTGAGTATATGAAATACTACAACTTGGAAAGACTTCATTCTGCTAATGGTGATATGTCACCAGTAGCGTATGAAAATTCTTTAAGAAAAGTGTCCTGTGGGAGTTGACCAGAACACTTTATAGAAGATGGTTTTAATAACAGATACGCATAAAATAAGTCAAATTACAAAGAATACTGTATTTACAAGCAATAAAGTAATCTCTACTTTTGTCATTTTTATTCTGATGGTTGAGCTATGAATTCTAGAAAAGTTGTTCGAATTCTTATAAAAGAAAGGTTGATGAATTTTTTTATTGTTGTTCTGTTTACAGCCTACCAGGCCTGGTAGGCTGTATTTAAAGCTTTAACGCAAGGAAATGCTTGGCCAGTTTTTTTCTTTGGCTATGGCGAGCAACTTTTCATCTCCATCAACCACAACAGGGTGATCTACAATTTCTAAAAGTGGCAGGTCATTAAAAGAGTCGGAATAGAAGTAACTTCCTTCTAGGCTTTCATTTTCTTTTTTTAGCCATTCATTTAAGCGTGTGACTTTGCCTTCTTGAAAGGTGGGTATGCCGTCAACTTCACCCGTATAACGGTTGTTAATAATTTCGCCGTTTGTGCCGAGTAGTTCAGCAATGCCGTAGCGTAGACCAATTCTGCGTGTTACAAAGGTGTTGGTTGCGGTGATGATAATGACTCTATCGCCTTTGGTTTTATGTTCTTCAACTAGGGCTAAGGCTTTTGGTAACACAATAGGTTCAATAAAAGTTTCCATAAATTGTTTGTGCCATTCATTAAGGGTGTCCATGCTTTGTTCGCTAAGTGGTTTTAGCGCAAAACGTTGGTAGGCCATAATGTCTAAGTTGCCTGTTTTATAGTCTTCATAGAATTGTGCATTTTGTGCCGCAAAAGTTTCAGCATTAACATAGCCATTTTTAACTAGAAATTCTCCCCATAGGTAGTCGCTGTCGCCACCAAGTAATGTGTTGTCTAAGTCAAATATTGCTAGTGCCATAATGTGTTTATCTCGTATAACTATTCTTTGCGCTCATCCTAATCTAAACCAGGCCTGTAAACAAGAATATGGGCTTGAATTATTAATCTAGTAATCTTATTTAATATTTAAATATCAATAAAGCTGTGATTATGGATTGAAAAAACCACAATTTTTAGGCACTATTAGGGTAATAAAAATTTTAGAGCAAGTTTCAAATGATAGATTCAGACGGATATCGGCCAAATGTCGGTATTATTATTGTAAATAAAGAGGGTAAGTTGTTTTGGGGAAAACGCATTCAACAAGATGCGTGGCAGTTTCCTCAGGGTGGTATTCGCGATAACGAAACACCACAACAAGCTGTTTTTAGAGAGTTAAAAGAAGAGGTGGGTTTAGATCCATCCGATGTTAGGGTGTTGGGCAGAACGGAAGATTGGATTAGTTACGATCTACCTAAACATCTTATTCGCCATTACAGCCAACCTGTTTGTGTTGGCCAAAAACAGATTTGGTTTATGTTGGGCTTAGAAGGGGATGTAAAAAACATTAACCTAAGCCATCATGAGACACCAGAGTTTGAAGATTGGGATTGGGTGGACTATTGGCGCCCGGTCCAAGAGGTGGTGAGTTTTAAACAGGCGGTTTATCACCAAGCGTTAACCGAACTGGAAGATTCAATTCATACCTTTTGGTTGAATAAGAATTAGAATTCACAAATGTGAAGTCGTAAAAATTACCAAGCAGACATAATGAAACCCGTTTTAGAGTGCAAATGCAGTTTAAAACGGGTTTTTTTATGGGTTGTTTTTCTAAATTTTTAAAACTGTAGAGCTCTTTAAATTATTAGCTTTCAAATGGTTACAATTGTTTTATTCAGTTTTTTGCTTATATAAGCGTTGAGCAGGCCTGGTTTGAATGTATTTTTAATAAAAAAATGTTATTATTCTCAAAATTTATTGTCTCTTTTTGAGTCTTAAATCTCCGCTCGTTCATGCGGAGGTCTTTAAAAGAGAATGCTTTGGCATACTAAGTAGCTGGAACCCAAAGTAAACAAATGTTGGCGGTGTAAGTAAGACCTACTTTGCACTGAACACTTCAGGCTTACCCAGCACCTGAAGAATAAATAATCCAACCCATTGAGGTAAACATCCTATGAGCGAAAATTTCGTCGATCAAGATCCACAAGAAACCCAAGAATGGCTAGATGCCTTAGAAGCCGTGGTTTCTTTTGAGGGTTCTGATAAAGCACAGCACATCATTGCGACTTTAATTGAAAAAGCGCGCGTTCACGGAATTGATATCCCATATTCTGCGAACACACCATATTGCAATACCATTGCTGAAGAAGAACAAGCGCATTATCCAGGTAACCCAAGCATTGAACAAAAAATGCGTGCAATCTTACGTTGGAATGCCATGGCAATCGTATCTGGTGCAAACAAGAATACAAGCGTAGGTGGTCACATTGCCTCTTACGCATCAAGCTGTACTTTATATGAAGTAGGGATGAACCACTTCTTTAAAGGACCTAAGCACGAGAAAGGTGCTGACATGATTTTCTTCCAGGGGCACACAGCACCTGGAATGTATGCTCGCTCATTTATGGAAGGTCGTTTGGACGAGGAACAGCTGCGTAACTATCGTCAAGAAGTAGACGGTAACGGTTTATCTTCATACCCACACCCGTGGTTAATGAATGACTATTGGCAGTTCCCTACGGTTTCTATGGGTCTTGGGCCTTTAATGGCGATTTACCAAGCACGTTTCATGAAATACATGGAAGCACGTGGTTTAGCGAAAACAGACGGCCGTAAGGTTTGGGCGTTTTTAGGTGATGGTGAGATGGATGAGCCAGAATCACGTGGTGCGTTACAGCTAGCTAAGCGTGAAAAGCTAGACAACCTAGTGTTTGTTATTAACTGTAACTTACAACGTTTAGACGGGCCTGTTCGTGGTAACGATAGCATTATTCAAGAGCTTGAAGGTGTGTTCCGTGGTGCAGGTTGGGCTGTAACAAAAGTCATTTGGGGTTCTGGTTGGGATCGTCTTTTACAAAAAGATACCTCTGGAAAACTGATAGAGCGTATGGGCGAAGTTGTGGATGGTGAGTACCAGGCTTACAAAGCAAAAGATGGTGCGTTCGTTCGTGAACACTTCTTTGGTAAATACCCAGAAACTGCCGCACTTGTTGCAGATATGACCGATGACCAAATCTTTAAGCTATCTCGTGGTGGACACTCTCCACGTAAAATTTATAACGCCTATAAGCGTGCTGAAGAAACCAAAGGTCAACCAACCGTTATCTTAGCTAAAACAGTGAAAGGTTACGGAATGGGGCCTTACGGTGAATCGGCTAACACCGCTCACCAACAGAAAAAACTGGATTACGAAGGGTATAAATACTTCCGTGACCGTTTTGCGATTCCATTCTCAGACGAAGATTTAGAGAAACAAGTACCTTTCTATGTGCCTGATGAAGATTCAGACGTCATGAAGTACATGAGAGAGCGTCGTGAAGCTCTTGGTGGTGCATTACCTTCTCGTCAAGATAATGCAGAAGCACTTCCTGTTCCGGATTTATCTACCTTTAAAATGTTAACCGACGGTACCGGTGAACGTGAAATGTCGACCACAATGGCATTCGTTCGAATCGTCTCAATCTTATTGCGTGATAAAGCTATTGGGCCACGTGTTGTGCCAATCATTCCTGATGAAGCACGTACATTTGGTATGGAAGGTTTATTCCGTCAAGTAGGTATTTACGATCCAGCAGGCCAGCTTTATGAGCCAATGGATAACGATCAGTTGATGTGGTACAAAGAATCTTCAAACGGTCAAGTATTTGAGGAAGGAATCAACGAAGCAGGTGCGATGGCTAACTGGGTTGCCGCATCAACCGCCTACGCAAACTATGGTGTAAGCATGATTCCGTTCTACATCTACTACTCAATGTTTGGTTTCCAGCGTATTGGTGATTTAGCATGGGCAGCGGGTGATTCTCGTGCGCGTGGTTTCCTAATTGGTGGTACAGCTGGGCGTACAACGCTTGAAGGTGAAGGTTTACAGCACCAAGATGGTCATAACTTAATTCAGTACGACCATATTCCAAATTGCTTGAGCTACGACCCTACTTTTGCATTTGAAATGGCCGTCATTATTCGTGACGGTATTAAACGTATGTTTAACGAAAAACAAGACGTTTTCTACTACATCACTGCGATGAACGAAAACTACTCGCACCCAGCGATGCCTGAAGGTTCTGAAGAAGATATTCTAAAAGGACTATATAAGTTCAAAGATTCAGAAGCAAAACACAAAAACCGTGTTCAGTTAATGGGTTCAGGTACCATCTTCCGTGAAGTGATTCAAGCGGCAGCCATGCTAGAAAAAGATTGGGATGTGGCAGCCGATATTTGGGGTGTTCCAAGTTTCAACTTGTTACGTCGTGAAGGTATTGAAGCAACACGTTGGAACACAATGCACCCAACAGAAACACCAAAAGTTCCGTTTGTAACTGAGAAGTTACAAGGTGCACAAGGGCCATTTGTGGTTGCAACAGATTACATTCGTGACTATCCAGAGCGTATTCGTCAATATGTTCCAGGTGAATATTATGTATTAGGTACAGACGGTTTCGGTCGCTCTGATACTCGTCAACAGCTACGTAAGTTCTTTGAAGTAAACAGCGCTTATGTTGTTGTTGAAGCACTTAAAGCCTTAGCTGATGCGGGCAGTATCAAAGCAGAGGTTGTTTCACAAGCCATTGAAAAATATGGTATTGATAGTGAAAAAGCGTATCCGCTAAACGTGTAATGTTGTAAGCCGTTAGTTATTTCTAGCGGCTTTTTTCATTTGGGTATTCAAAGAAAATAACCGAATACCCGCTATACAGAATTCAAGAGGTTATAGAAAAACCTCGATACCAAAGGAAACTTTGACATGGCATCACAACAAATTACTATTCCAGATATTGGTGATTTTGACGCAGTTGAAATTATTGAAATCCTAGTCTCAGAAGGCGACACGGTCGACGTTGATGACTCTTTATTAACCTTAGAATCTGACAAAGCCACCATGGAGATTCCATCTCCAGTTGCAGGTACAATTACCAAAATTGCTGTAGAAGTAGGCGGTAGCGTATCTGAAGGTGACTACGTTATGGATATTGAGGTTTCAGGTGAAGCAGCGG
>JAUUDE010000075.1 GCA_030826915.1 Thiomicrospira sp. | reverse complement strand
TACCATGCCGCTGCCTATAAACATGTGCCTTTAGTAGAACATAATATAGCTGAAGGTTTAACCAATAATACATTTGGTACTTTAGCTGTGGCTGAAGCGGCAGCTGAGAACGGTGTTAAAAACGTTGTTTTAGTTTCAACCGATAAGGCGGTGAGGCCAACCAACTTTATGGGAGCGAGTAAGCGTTTAGCGGAGTTAAGTTTGCAGGCATTACAAGATGAGTACCCTCATACACGTTTTGTTATGGTGCGTTTTGGTAATGTACTCGGTTCATCTGGTTCTGTTATTCCACTATTTAAAAAACAGATTGCTTTAGGCGGCCCTGTTACTGTTACGCACAAAGAAATTACGCGGTATTTTATGACCATTCCTGAAGCGGCTTCATTAGTTATTCAGGCCGGTTCTATGGGCGTTGGGGGCGACGTGTTTGTATTGGATATGGGTGAACCGGTCAAAATATCTGATTTAGCTGAGAAATTGATTAGATTATCAGGGCTGGATATTGTTGATGCAGAAGGTCACGGAGATATTGAAATTCAATATACAGGTTTGAGGCCTGGCGAGAAACTTTTTGAAGAGTTATTAATTGGTGACAATGTCGATGGCACAGAACACCCTAGAATTATGAAAGCGCATGAGAATTATATTTCTTACCAAGAGCTTAAATCAGAATTTAACCAGTTACAATCTTATTTGAACGATGATGATTATTTAGCCGTCTCTGACAAATTAAGCAAACTTGTCTCAGGCTTTAAGCACTCCTCTGGCATTGTTGATTATTTGAAAGAAAATTGATGCTTAATATAACTTACGCTTATATGCTGATCTTTGTGTAAAAAATACTTAATTTATTCTCTTTGTTATGTTATTGTGATTTTGTTTTTTGATTTATTTCAAAGACGTATCAATGATTTCATAATTTTTGGAGAATAAGATGGTAATTAAAAATCGTGTTTTAGTTGTTTTGTTTAGCGCTCTATCAATTTTAAGTTTTTCGGCTTTTGCAAGCCCTGTGAATGTGAACAAAGCTTCACCTGAAGAGATTTCCTCGGCACTTTCAGGTATTGGTCCGGCAAAAGCTTTAGCAATTTCTAAACGTTGTAAAATGGCTACATGTACTAAGCCTGATGACTTATTGGCGGTGAAAGGAATTGGTGAAAAAACACTGGCCAAAATTTCTGGTGATTTACGTTTTAAAGATAAAAAATAATGTTAAGTGCAATTCAATATAAAAGCCTGACTAAATTGTCAGGCTTTTTTGTTTTTATGCAGCTTGTTTTGATTTCAAGTAGCGTATTGAGCAATGATGATTTAGAAATAACGAAACCTATTCTGATGTTGTTGAAGCAATACGATAGTAGTATTGATGTGAATGGTTGGGTGATGAGTGAAAAATTGGACGGTGTTAGGGCTTATTGGGATGGTAAGCGGTTAATAAGTAAACAGGGCAATATTTTCCATGCGCCAACTTGGTTTACAGAAGGTTTTCCTGATTTTGAGCTGGATGGTGAATTATGGTTAGGGCGAGCACAGTTTGCAGAGACAGTGTCTATTGTTCGTAAAGTCATACCTGATAATCGTTGGAAGAACATAACTTATCAAATTTTCGAGGTACCCAATCAAAAAGGAAATTTATTTAAACGATTATCTGTTTTGAAGAAATTTTTAGCGACGACAAAAAGTGAACATTTAAAACTGATTACACAAAAAACGATTGATTCTAATCAGGATATTGAACAAGAACTTAAGCGTGTGCTTGCACTTGGTGGAGAGGGGTTAGTGGTTCGTAATCCTAAAGTGCTTTATACAACAGGTAGATTAGATTCCGCTTTAAAAGTTAAGTTGAAACAGGATGCTGAATGTATTGTTGATGGCTATATTGATGGTAAAGGGAAGAATCAAGGGAAGGTTGGTTCAATTTTATGCAGACTAATTCCAGATCAGGTTGCAAGGCTTTTTCCTAAGTTAGATGCAAATAAGGGTGTTGCTATCAAAATTGGTAGTGGTTTAACAGATGCACAACGGCTAAACCCGCCGAAGATAGGAGCGAGAATTACCTTCCAGTATATGGGTACAACAAAGAAAGGTTTGCCACGTTTTCCTGTGTTTTTAAGAGAGCGTTTAGTTGCTCCCTAAGATTAATTAAATTCTATATTAAGTGTATGATAAAACGAAACTTACAAGGAATTTATAATTATGGCTTTGGCTTATAACGAACATTGCACGGTAAGAGACTATCAATTATGGGAAGGCGATTGGGAGCTGATTCGTGGTGCACCTTATGCGATGGCTCCTTCTCAAAGCATTTCGCATCAACGACTTGAGCAAGCATTATCTTTTCAGTTATTTAGTCAATTACAATTATGCCAAGATTGTGAAATTATTGGTGAAGTGGATTGGCTCTGTTCCGCTGATACGGTTGTTAGCCCTGATTTATTGATTGCTTGCAATATTCAAGGAGAAAAACTTACTAAGACCCCTGAGTTGATTGTTGAAGTTGTTTCACCTAATTCCGCTAAACGAGATGAATTAACCAAGTTTGAGTTATATCAACAAGAGGGTGATAAGTTATATATCTTGGCTTATCCTGACGAACAGGTAGCAAAAGTGTTCCGTTTGCACGAGGGTAGATATATTAAGGAGGAAGATTTTGTTGATGAGGTGTTTGAATTTAGCGTAAAAGGCTGTGAGTTAAATATTGATTTAAGTCTAGTATGGCAATCATAAATAGAAGAATTTTCATATAAAATATGAGTTGTATAAATAACCAGGCCTGGTAGCGAATAAAGTTACCAGGCCTGTTTGCTTTATATTAAAGTGAGAGTTTAAGTATTAATTAAACTATGCTTTCATAAACGCTTCAACACGGTCAATGGCATTCACTAGGTTTTCCATGCTAGTCGCAAAAGAGAAGCGCATGTGTTTGTCTGCACCAAAAGCAGAACCTGGTACTGCTGCAACGAGTTGTTGTTCTAGAATCGCTTCTACAAATTTGGCATCAGTTTTATAGCCTTTCATTTCCATCGCTTCGGAGATGTCCATAAAGGCATAAAAAGCACCAGATGCGTGGATGCATTTAAATCCTGGTAGGGAATTAATGCGATCCACAACATAAAGGTGGCGTTTCTTGAACTCTACCAACATTGTTTGAATGCAATCTTGAGACCCATTTAATGCTTCTACTGCCGCCGCTTGCGAGATTGAGCATGGGTTGGATGTACTTTGTGATTGCACTTTACGCATACCCGCAATGAGCTCAGCAGGTCCACCAGCATAACCAATACGCCAGCCTGTCATTGAGTAAGCTTTAGATACGCCGTTCATAACAACAGTGCGGTCATACAGCTCTGGGCACACTTCTAAAATATTTGTGAACTTAGTGTCATCCAGCATAATGTGTTCGTACATATCGTCAGAAGCGATAATGATATTTGGATGTTTGCTAATCACATCACCAATGGCTTTAAGTTCATCCGCTGTATATACCGCACCCGTAGGGTTGGATGGACTGTTTAGCACCAACATTTTTGTTTTAGGAGTGATGACTTGTTCAAGCTGTTCTGCAGTTATTTTAAAGCCTTGCTCGATACCTGCCTGCACAATAATCGGCTCGCCACCTGCAAGCAAGGCCATATCAGGGTAAGAAACCCAGTAAGGTGCTGGAATAATGACTTCATCACCATCATTAAGAACCGCTTGGCACAGATTGTAAAAGCTTTGTTTTCCACCTGAAGAGACTAAAATTTGATTCATCTCGTAGTTAAGGCCGTTGTCGCGGTTGAACTTGGCTTGAATCGCTTCTTTAAGGTCGGCAGTACCATCTACAGCGGTATAACGAGTTTGTCCATTTTGAATAGCAGCAATCCCAGCGGCTTTAATATGTTCTGGCGTGTCAAAGTCAGGTTCTCCAGCCCCAAGACTAATAATGTCTTTTCCTGCTCGTTTCAGTTCTTGAGCTTTTGCAGTAATAACAAGTGTAAGCGAAGGTTTTACACGGTTGACACGATCAGATAAGTTGGCCATTGATTGAATTTCTCCACAGGTGTTTGAGCAGGTATAATACACGGCTAGCTTGTTTAAATCGCTTTAAACGGCTTAGCCAAAAAATGGAAGACAAGTCCTTGCTCATAAAGGATGAGTCATAAACTCCATTCTACTGGATTTTACGAGTGTTTTTAAAGGAAAAATTGTGTCAAAAGCGTTTGAATTGGTTTCACAATACGAACCCAATGGAGATCAGCC
>JAUUDE010000094.1 GCA_030826915.1 Thiomicrospira sp. | reverse complement strand
TCGTAAGCACATGAAAAAAGATGTGACTGAGTATATGAAGTACTACAACTTAGAACGACTTCATTCTGCTAATGGTGATATGTCACCAATGGAGTATGAAAATTCTTTAAGAAAAGTGTCCTGTGGGAGTTGACCAGAACAAATCCAAGTGCATATGAATCAGATGTCAATTTTAATCCACTAACTTGTTGTTTATATTTCAGAGTGGTTGCGCCCATAGTTAGATACGTATCGGCAGCTGCTGCGGTGGTTGCTGCAAGGGTTAAGGTAGTGAATAAAGCTACGTTGAGTTTATTAATTTCCATAATTTAGTTGCCTACAATTGATTATTTATTTAAGAATTATACGTAAATTAGTTGTCGGCATTATACTGGATAGTTGTTGTAAACAATTTGTTTTTATAGGGTCTCAGAATTTTGGCAGAATATGATGTTTACATTAAAAAACCCGCTAAGGAAAACCTTGCGGGTTTTTATTTGTGCCTGATTAAGTTAACCAGGCCTGGTCGTTTGAAAAGAGTTTAAACTTCTAAGAAATCTAAGATTCCTTCTGCAGCAGAACGACCTTCTGCAATGGCTTCAACAACTAGGCTTGAACCACGAACCATATCACCACCTGCAAAGATTTTTGGGTTAGTGGTTTGGAAAGGGTATAGAGACTTGTCTGAAGCGACAACCCCGTTCCAGCTATTGATTTCAATATTGAAATCTTTAAACCACTCTGGTGGGTTCGGTTGGAAACCAAATGCTACGATAACGGTATCACATTCAATTACACGTTCTGAACCTTCTACCATTTCAGCACGACGACGACCATTTTCATCTGGCTCGCCCATGCGAGTTTCAATTACTTTGATGCCTTCGACTTTACCGTCACCAATGACTTCAACTGGCGCTAGGTTAAACATGAATTGAACGCCTTCTTCTTTGGCGTTTTTAACTTCGGCACGTGAACCTGGCATGTTGGCTTCGTCACGACGGTATACACAGTAAACGTCTTCAGCTCCTTGGCGAATAGAAGTACGTGTACAGTCCATAGTAGTATCACCACCACCAAGCACCACGACTTTTTTACCCGCCATGCTGACGAATGATTCAGGAGGCTGTTCCATATTTAGTTCGTTTTTTACATTACCAATTAGGAAATCTAGGGCTTTGTGAACGCCTGGTAGGTCTTCGCCTGGAAAACGACCCGCCATTGGCTTGTAAGTTCCCATTCCTAGGAATACAGCATCGTAGTCATTCAGTAATGTTTGGAATTCGATGTCTTTACCAATCTCTGTATTGCAACGGAATTCGATACCCATGCCTTCAAGGATTTCACGTCGGCGGACAACGATATCTTTGTCTAGCTTGAATTGAGGTATCCCGAAAGTTAACAGGCCGCCAATTTCTGGCTGCTTTTCAAATACAACAGGTTTAACCCCGTTACGGATAAGGATATCCGCAGCAGCAATCCCTGCAGGGCCAGCACCAACAATAGCGACTTTTTTATCTGTCATTGCAATGTTAGAAAGATCCGGTTTCCAACCTGCGGCAAACGCAGTGTCGGTAATGAATTTTTCAATTTGACCGATAGTAACCGCACCAAAGTTAGTATCTTCAAGTGTACAGGCTTGCTCACATAGTCTATCTTGAGGACAGATACGACCACACATCTCTGGTAGCGAATTGGATTTATGAGAAATCTCAACCGCTTCCATAACGTTACCTTCTGCCACCAGTTTTAACCAGTTTGGAATGTAGTTGTGAACAGGGCAGGCAAACTCACAATATGGGTTACCACAGTGTAAACAACGATCGGCTTGCGCCATCGCGTCTTCTAATTTGAACGCGGTGTAGATTTCTGAGAACTCTTGTTTACGTTCATTTGCCGCTTTCTTTTCAGGAAGCTGGCGGTTTAATTCTAAAAATTGTCTTACATTTGGCATTTTTAAATTCCTTCCAGTTTCACTTAGTCAGCAGCGTTTGCAAATAAATCAAATAGCGATTCAACGTCAATAGCACGTGATTTCACTAACCAGAATTTACCGATATAAGCACTGAAATTATTCAGGATTTCTTGACCCCAAGGGCTGTTTGTTTTTTCAACGTATTCTGTAATCAATGATTTCAGATAAACACGGTACTCTTCTGTGTTTTCAGTATCGACATGAATCGCTTCAACCATTTCCGGGTTTAGGCGATCATGCAGGGTGCGTGTTTCATCAAGGATAAACGCCATACCGCCAGACATACCCGCACCAAAGTTCACACCAACTTCACCAAGTGAAACAATCGTACCGCCTGTCATGTATTCACAACCGTGATCACCTAGGCCTTCAACGATCGCAATAGCACCAGAGTTACGAACACCGAAACGTTCTCCACCTGTACCGTTGGCAAATAATTTACCGCCTGTTGCACCGTAAAGACAAGTGTTACCCACAATAGGAGTGTAACGCGCTTCAAAAGTACTGCTTGCTGGTGGGCGAATAACAATTTCACCACCTGCCATACCTTTACCAACGTAATCGTTTGCATCACCATCTAGGTGAAGGTTTAGACCATCTACGTTGAATACACCAAAAGACTGACCCGCAATACCTGTTAGCTTTAAGGTGATTGGGCTATCTTTCATGCCATCGTTACCGTAACGGTCTGCAATTTCACCTGCAACACGTGCACCAATTGAACGGCCTGTATTGACTAGGTTGAATTCAAAAGTCCCACCTGATTTAGCTTCAATAGCAGGAAGGGTGGTTTTCACCATATCTTCTGCTATATCACCATGATCCCAAGGGTTGTTTCTAGCCACTTGAACCGTATGTGGTTTATCTGCTGGTACGCCACCATCGGTGATGAATGCAGATAGGTCGATGTTTTTCTGTTTCTCAGTCAGTGGGTTGTCAATCATCTTCAATAAATCAACACGCCCGACTAATTCTTGTAAAGAAGCCACACCCAGTTTTGCCATCCACTCACGTGTCTCTTCAGCTACAAACTTGAAGTAGTTCATAACCATTTCTGGCATACCAATAAAGTGATCTTTACGCAGACGTTTGTCTTGTGTTGCAACACCTACCGCACAAGTGTTTAAGTGACAGATACGTAGGTATTTACAACCAAGAGCAACCATAGGAACCGTACCGAAACCGAAGGATTCAGCACCTAAAATGGCCGCTTTAACCACGTCTAAACCAGTTTTAAGACCACCATCAGCTTGGACGATAACTTGACCACGTAAGTCATTAGCACGTAACACTTGGTGTGTTTCTGCCAGACCCATTTCAAATGGGTTACCAGCATATTTAACTGAAGTCATTGGACTTGCACCTGTACCACCGTCATAACCAGAGATAGTGATAAGGTCAGCGTAGGCTTTAGCCACACCAGCGGCGATAGTACCCACACCAGGTTCTGCAACCAGTTTTACTGAAACTAATGCATTAGGGTTAATCTGTTTTAAATCATAGATTAGCTGTGCTAAATCTTCGATTGAGTAGATATCGTGATGCGGTGGAGGTGAAATCAATGTGACACCTGGTACAGAGTGACGAAGTTTTGCAATGGTTACGTCTACTTTGTGGCCTGGTAGCTGTCCACCTTCACCCGGTTTTGCACCCTGTGCGACTTTAATCTGCAATACTTCCGCATTGCGTAAATAGTGTGCAGTTACGCCAAAACGTCCAGATGCAATCTGTTTGATTTTAGACATTCTTTCTGTGCCGTAGCGAGATGGGTCTTCTGCACCTTCACCAGAGTTAGAACGAGCGCCCAAACGGTTCATTGCTGTTGCCAATGATTCATGAGCTTCAGGAGATAAAGCACCTAGTGAGATACCCGCAGAGTCAAAACGTTTGTAGATGGCTTCTACTGGTTCAACTTCGCTTAAATCAATGGATTTAACATCATCTTTAAACGTGAACAGGTCACGAATCGTCATGGCAGGACGATTATTTACTAAGTCACGGAACTCGTTATATTTGTTCTGATCATCTTTTTGTACCGCTTCACGGATACTGTTGACCACTTCTGGGTTAAATGCATGGTATTCACCACCGTGAACGTATTTAAACAGACCACCTTGTTTTAGTGGCTTACGAGGGTTAAATGCTTCCCAAGCTAAACGACGTTGGTCGAGTTCTAAATGTTCAAATTTTGTTCCTTGGATACGCGTTGGTGTACCTTTGAAACAAAGTTCAACGATTTCGGTACTTAAACCAACCGCTTCAAATAACTGTGAACCACGGTAAGACGTAATGGTTGAAATCCCCATTTTAGAAAGGATTTTGAATAATCCTTTGTTAATGGCCTTACGGTAGTTTTTGATGTATTCGCTAATGGGTTTTTCAGCATTCAATTCGTTTGTACGACGCATGTCTTCCATGCTCTCATAAGCAAGGTATGGGAATACCGCCGTTGCACCGTAACCGAATAATACGGCAAAGTGGTGAGGGTCACGAGCGGTTGCTGTTTGTACAACAATATTTGCTTCTGTACGTAATTCTTTTGCAATTAGGTGATGGTGAACCGCACCTGTTGCCATGGCTGCAGGAATGGTCGTTTTACCGTTTTCAATGCCTAAGTCACTTAAAACAAGAATGGTCTTACCCGCTCTTATTTCTGTTTCTGCTTTTTCACATACAGCTTTAATTGCCGCTTCTAAGC
This sequence comes from Thiomicrospira sp., assembly GCA_030826915.1. GTDB lineage: Bacteria > Pseudomonadota > Gammaproteobacteria > Thiomicrospirales > Thiomicrospiraceae > Thiomicrorhabdus. The sequence continues at coordinate 11,234 of JAUUDE010000094.1, read as the reverse complement.
CCATCTCTTCATGGTTGTAGTGCAGAGAGATTGTGCAGTTTTCATAGTTAGGTTCTTCAATAGATAGCAATTGATCCATCATTGATGGGCTAAGTACTGGAGATTGAACTTCTAAACGTTTTGCGTGGTCAGGTCCTTCTTCAAACATGTTAAGCTCTTTACCAAAACAGGTATTAAGAGACATAACAATGTTTTCACGTAGTGGATCGATAGGTGGGTTAGTGACCTGTGCAAACATTTGGCGGAAGTAATCAAATACAGAACGTGCCTTGTGTGAGAAAACCGGTAAAGGTGCATCATCACCCATTGAAACGGTTGCTTCTTGACCGTCTTCAGCTAGCACACGAATGACCGCATCACGCTCTTCAAAGGTAACTTGGAAATACTTCTGGTAGGTGTCAGCTGTGTTGCTGTCCCAGCCTAGTGTGATTTGATCTTGTTCTAGTTTTTCTTCGATGTGCATATAGCCTTCATCCATCCACTTACGGTATGGCTTGGCTGTTTTTAGCTGGTTATCAATATTTTCAGGCTTAATAAGTGTGCCGTTTTCTAGGTCTACTGCAATCACCTGACCTGGTTTTAGACGACCTTTTTCTACAACGTCTTCAGGTGCATAGTTGTAGACACCAATTTCAGATGCAAAGGTAATGTGACGGTCTTTGGTAATAACATAACGAGTAGGGCGTAAACCATTACGGTCAACACCACAAATTGCGTATTTACCTGTGTTAAGCACCATACCCGCTGGGCCATCCCAAGGTTCCATGTGCATAGAGTTGTACTCTAAAAATGCTTTTTTATCGGCATCCATGTTTGGAATGTTTTGCCAAGCAGGTGGAACTAATAGACGCAACGCTTGGAAGATGTGCATATCGCCCATCATTAAAATTTCCATCATGTTGTCTAATGAGTTTGAGTCAGAACCTGTTTGAGAAACCAATGGTTTTAGCTCAGCTAAATCAGGTAGTAATGGTGTTTCAAATTTGCTTTGACGAGCAACAGCCCAGTTACGGTTAGCGCGAACCGTATTTAACTCACCGTTATGCGCAAGGAAACGGAATGGCTGTGCTAAACGCCATTGAGGTGTCGTGTTGGTTGAAAAACGCTGATGGTAAGAGATAGATGAAGACGCGAATTCATCATTCTTAAGGTCAAGATAGAACTCAGGAAGTTCTTTAGGCATGACCAAACCTTTATATGACAATAATTGGCTGTTTAATGATGCGATATAAAAGGTGTCATCACTGGGTTCAATTTCAATCTCTGTTTTACGACGAGCAGTAAATAATAAACGGTTAAAGTCTGCTTCAGCCATGCCTTCAGGTGCATTGACAAAAATTTGTTCAATGACAGGCTCCATGCCTGCTGCTTGTGCACCTAATACTTCTGAACGTACAGGAACTTTACGCCAGCCAGCAACAGTTAAGCCTTTAGCCTCTAATCTTTTTTCTAAGTATGAACGCGCTGCTTCGGCTTTAGCCGCATCTTGATTTAAGAACACCATACCAGCAGCGTAAATGCTATTTAAAGTAAACCCTTGTTCAGCAGCGACCGAAGCTAAAAAGCTAGCAGGCTTTTTAATCAAAAGCCCACAACCATCACCGGTACAACAGTCAGCGGCAACACCACCACGGTGGGTCATATTGGCAAGAGATTCAATGGCGGTTTGTACTACCCAGTGGCTTGGTTTGTCGTCCATATTGGCGACCAAACCAAAGCCACAGTTCTCCTTTTCAAACTCAGGAGAGTAAAGGCCTTCAAGATTTAAGCCGTGTGGGGTTTGTAATGGGTTCATAATTCCGTGTCCTGTCCGTCAAAAGCTTATACTTTATTGAGTAAGTAATTTTATTAACTCATTGTTATATAAGGGATTTGCTTGTTTTCAGCGCATTCAAAAAATAAAAATTGGTGCGAGATTATACTTTATATATACATTTGGAATCAAATTGTACCACTGATTAAATTGTAAGTTTTTCAATTTAAGTTAGGCTGAAGCTTGCTATTATCGAATTGTGGTCAGAGATTTCTGGTATAGATAAAGCGAGAGAGTCTTGCAAATGAATGCCGCGATAAAAAATATAATCGAGCGGTTGTCTATTAAGCGTTTTAATGGCTGAATTATCAGGGTAGGAAACCATTGATAGATTTAACCGTTTGGTCGCGATTAATAAGATTGCAAGACGAGCTTTGTTCCAGGTGTTAAAGTCGCCGCTGACTATTAATGGACCTTCTGTATGAAGGATATTATTCCACAATAATCGTAACTCTGTTTTAAAAATTTGGTTTGGTACAAAATTAATAGCGTGAATGTTTACATGAGTGAGTGTTTGACCATTGCTGAGTGGGTGATGTGTAATTAAAGCTGTTTTGTGTGTCATCCACCCGAGTTCTTTGTTTTTAGTTAGACATTGTTGGTGAGCCGATTGTTTGAATTGAGAGGCGGTTAAAACGCCATACAATTGTTTTTTGGTTTGAATGTTGGGCGCCATTAAAAAAGGCAGGTTAAAGAACCTATTTTGTTGGTGTTGAATAGCGGCTTCTTGAAAAGATAAAAGGTGTGCATTTTTGATAGAAAGCAAGCTTTCAATTGGGCGGTGTATGTAATGTGAAAAATCGACTTTTTGCAAGTTCCAAGTGAGTAGTGTGAAGCAGTCTGGTAAAACTGTATTTGATTCCGTATAGGAAGTGGGTGAGATTTTTGGCTTAAACATAAATGTGACCAGGCCTGGTTAAAGTATTGGTGCAATAATGCGAGTAAGATTTTCGAAGAGTTTGCGAGTTCGGCTTGGATTGGGTTGATAACGAATGCTCTGCGCTAGGAGGTCTTCAAGCCAGTTGGATAAGGTTTCAATGAGTGAAGCGGAGTAGATAAAATTGACTACCTCATGGTTAATAAGTAATGAGGGATAATCAAAGTTGGCTGAGCCTATAACCGTTGCTTTGCGGTCAATGATAATGAGTTTGGAGTGCAGCATATTGCCTTGGTAAAAATAGGTTTCACCACCGGCTTCAATGAGTTCTCGCATATAAGAGCTTCGGCCTAAGTCAAAAAGGATGAGGCCGGATGTTTCAGGGGTCAATAGAGTGACTTTTACCCCTCTTTTAATGGCAATAAGTAGAGCCTTCATAATGCTACTGTCAGGAATAAAATATGGGGTAACTATTTGGATATGTTGTTCGGCCAAATAGATGCTTTGTAATAGCGTTTCATATAAGGCATCGCTTTCAATGTCAGGCCCTGAAGGCACGGCTTGCATAATCTGGCCTTTGGATTGTGGTTTGTCGATTGGTTGAAGTGGTTCTGCAAGATTTTCTTGAGTGGTATAGAGCCAATCTGCATTAAAAATATTTTGATAGTGAAAAGTAGTTGGTCCTTGGATTTTAAACATCAAGTCTACCCAACGTTTTTTATGATTGGTATTTTGTTCTGTACCCAAGTAATCATTTGAAAGATTCATGCCGCCTGTTAATAAGGTTGTTTGATCAAATAGGTAGATTTTTCTATGGTTGCGAAGATTAATTTTTCCTTTGAATATTGATGACCATAAAGGTTGAAAAAAAGCATATTTTCCACCCGCATCTAACAGTGGTTTTAGTTTTTTAGGTCTGAGGTATAGATTTAATGAGCCTAGGCTATCAATTAGTAAACGAACCTCAACGCCCGCTTGTGCTTTTTTAATCAGAGCATCAAGAATCGCTTTACCAGTCACATCCAATTCAAAAATATAGGTTTCAATATGAATATGGGTTTTGGCATTTTCAATTGCGAGCATTAGCCCATTAAATGCGGCTGTGTCCTTCTGGTAAACCTCAACCTGATTATGACAGTTAGCGCCGGCAATCTGGTTGGAGCGTAATATATGGTTTAGCTGCACAGCAAAATGATGATCAGGTTCTGTTGTGGAAATAGAATGCATGGCAAGCATAGGTTTTGAGTGCTTGTTTAAAAACTTGCGGGAGCCAAATAGTAAATATAAAAAGACACCAATATAGGGCAGTAATATTAAGGTGAGTAACCACGCCATTAAGTTTTGAGGTGTGCGTCTTTGATAGAGCATGTGAAGAATAACAGACAGAACCAGAACAAGGTTTATCAGGTATAACCAGAAAACAGGTTGGCTAATAGATAAGTTCATTTCAGTGATGGCCTACTCTATAAAATCCGAATGATGCAGCTAGGATAAGACGTATGAGTTGAATTATCCAGTGTGGAATGAATTGTTTTAGTCCTTATATTAAAAAGGCCTAGCAATTTGATATTGCTAAGCCTTTTGAAGTATTAAAACCGTTTGTTTTAATGCGATATGGTTGAATAAAGCGTATGCGTTAATCCTTTTTACACAAGCTCTTTCCAGTCATCTCTTCTGGTTGTTTTATACCCATTAAATCAAGCATGGTTGGCATAACATCCGGCAAGGCTCCACCACTTCTGAGCTCACAATCTTTAGGGCCAAAATAGGCTAATGGAACTGGGCAGGTAGTGTGTGACGTTAGAGGTTTGCCTGTTTCTGGGTCGACAAGCATTTCAATATTACCGTGATCCGCAGTAACAATTAATTGACCGTTGGCTTTTTTGATAGCAGCTAAAATAGTCCCTAGAGCCGTATCTACCGCCTCAACCGCTTTAATGCAAGCGTCAAAGTTACCCGTGTGGCCAACCATATCAGGGTTGGCAATGTTGCAGATAAATGTATCGTATTTATCTGATTCAATGGCTTCAACAAGTTTTTCAGTTAACTCGCCCACACTCATTTCTGGCTGTAAGTCATAAGTGCGTACCTGTGGTGAAGGAATTAAAATTCTATCTTCACCAAGGTAAGGTGATTCGATACCACCGTTTAAGAAGAAAGTTACGTGAGCATACTTTTCAGTTTCGGCAATGCGAAGTTGACGTAGTTTCTTTTTAGCAATCACTTCGCCAAATGTGTTCTTTAATTTAGTGGGGCGGAAAGCAATAGTAGCACCATAGTGCTCAAAGTTTTTGTTGTATTCGGTAAGTGTTACAAATTCAGATAAAACCGGAGCTTTACAACGGTGAAAGCTACCAAAGTCGCTCTTAATAAAGGCGCTGGTAATTTGACGAGCACGGTCAGAACGGTAGTTCATAAAGATGATTGAATCACCATCTTTTACTTTCGACTTTTTGCCTTTTTTGTTCATGATTGCTGTTGCTTGAACAAACTCATCTGTTTCACCGCGCTCATAAGCCATTTCAACCGCTTCGCGAGCTGAGTCAGCTTTAAATTCAGCTTCACCACAGCAAATTAAGTCGTAGGCATCTTGAATACGTTCCCAGCGGTTATCACGGTCTAATGCATAAAAACGACCTATCACCGAAGCAATTTGACAGTTTCCACCAATTTCTTTCATATGGGCTTCAATTTCATCAATATATTGAAGCGCACTTTGTGGTGCTGTGTCACGTCCATCGGTGAAAATATGTAAAAGTACTTTAGCACCACGCTCAACCGCTAAGGTTAGAGCGGCTTTAATGTGATTGATGTGAGAGTGAACCCCACCATCCGACAGTAAGCCTAAAATATGTACAGAATGACCACGCTCAGTGGCTTTATCAACCGCATTTAATAGGGCGTTATTGTTGAAGAAACGACCATCATCAATATCTTTTTGAATACGTGTTAACTCTTGGTAAACCACTCGTCCTGCACCAAGGTTCATGTGTCCAACTTCAGAGTTACCCATTTGCCCTTCTGGTAAGCCTACATCCATGCCTGATGTTCCAATCAATGTGTGAGGGTGGTTTGCAATCAGTTTATCCCAGTTTGGTGTGTTTGCTTGAGCAATAGCATTGTAGTCAGTATCTTCTCTGTACCCCCATCCATCAAGGATAATTAAGCCTGTTGGACGTTGTTTAATTTCGATCTTTGGTTTTAGTTCTTGAGACATTTTTGGTTTCTACCGTATAAATATTTAGTCAATTCGGTTTATTGTATCGAGTTTCGCTGTTAAAATCATCAGGTTTAAAAATATACCTACTAAGGGAATGTAAATGTTTAATGAGTTTTTTCAAGAGCAGTGGCCATTATTTGTTGCGGTTGCTGTAATTATCGCCATGCTTGTTTATAGTTATGTGGGCGATAAAATAGCTGGCTATACAGGTGTGAATACCGATGAAGCGACCCGTTTATTTAATGATGATGCCTTCTTGTTGGATGTGCGTTCAGCAGGTGAATATAAAGACGGTTATATTGGTAATGCAACAAATATCTCTTCAACAGAAATTGGTTCTAAGTTGGGTCAGCTTCCCAAAGATAAAGAAACACCAATATTAGTTTATTGTTTATCTGGCGCGCGTTCAGCTCGTGCCGCGGGCATGATTGCTAAAAACGGTTATACTCATGTTTATAACTTGTCAGGCGGAATTAATGCATGGAAATCAGCAGGCCTGCCTGTAGGCAGAGAAAAGTCTAAAAAAAACAAAAAAAAGTAAAGCAGGCAAAGCAGGCAGCGAAAACCGCTGATGTTTTGCCTACAAAGGAAAAGAAAATGGCAGAAGTCGTAATTTATTGCACAGCAACATGCCCATACTGCACTATGGCAAAACGTTTATTAGATTCTAAAGGTGTTGAATATCAGTCGATTGATGTGGGTAATGATGCACAAAAATGGTCAGAGTTAGAGGCTAAAACAGGTCGTAATACTGTGCCACAGATATTTATTGGTGATCATCATGTTGGTGGGTTTGATGACCTTTCGGCTGCGGATAAACGCGGCGAAATTGACCCGCTTTTACAGGCGTAAATATTTATCAATTAGTTAAATTGTTATCGTTAATTAAGAATAGTTAATTAAGAACAGAATTTTAAGGAAAAATCATGTCAGACGCACCACAGCAAGCCTTTGTTATTCAGAAGATATACACTAAAGATGTTTCTTTTGAATCGCCAAATACGCCAGAGCTTTTCACTACAGAATTTCAACCAGCACTTTCTATGGACTTAAATGTTGAAAGTAAAAATTTAGAAGGTGATGTGTATCACGTAGTCGTTCGTGTAACCGCACAAACTCAAGTAGAAGAAAAAACAGCCTTTTTATGTGAAGTTGAACAAGCAGGTATTTTCACGCTTGCGGGCTTTAATGATGCGGAACTTTCCTATATGTTAGGTGTTCAGTGCCCAACGGCTTTATTCCCTTATGCTCGTGAAACTGTATCGGATTTAGTGGCACGTGGTGGCTTCCCTCAGTTATTACTTGAGCCAGTCAATTTTGAAATGATGTACCACGAGCACATGCAGCAACTAGAAGCTGAAGCTACGGCTACAGAACAGTAAATCGTTAGGATTGGATTCTTGGCTCAGTCACGCAAAATTGCGGTTTTAGGTGCCGGAGCATGGGGTACCGCTCTAGCAATTCATCTAGCCAAAGTTGGTCATGCAGTAAACTTGTGGACGCATCGTTCCGAGCAAGTTGAATTACTGATGAGCTCGCATGAAAATGCACGTTACTTGCCAGGCATTGCTTTACCAGAGAGCTTAACCGTAACAGCCAGTTTAGCTGATGCAGTTTGTGAGGCAGAAGCCATTTTATTGGTTGTGCCGAGCAATGCTTTTCGTGAAACATTAATTGCGTTACAAAAAGTCATCGCCAATAAAAATATTCATATTGCTTGGGCAACCAAAGGTTTTGAACCGACCACACAAAAGCTACTGCATGAGGTGGCTTTTGAGGTGTTGGGTCAATCTGCAAATGTTGCGGTGTTGTCAGGGCCTACCTTTGCGAATGAAGTTGCGCAAGGTTTGCCAACCGCTATGGTAAGTGCTTCAAATAAGAGTGAAGAGGCGCAATATTGGGCAGACTTGTTTCATTTCGATACCTTCAGGATGTACACGCAATCCGATATGTTTGGCGTTGAAGTGGGTGGTGCCTATAAAAATATTATGGCGATTGCCACGGGTATAAGTGATGGCATGCATATGGGTGCTAACGCACGTGCTGCGCTCGTTTCCCGAGGTATGGTAGAGATGATGCGTTTAAGCCAAGCGCTGGGTGGTCAGACTGAAACCATGATGGGATTAGCAGGCCTGGGTGATTTGGTTTTAACTTGTACGGATGATTTATCTCGAAATAGACGTTTTGGTTTCGGTTTAGCGAGTGACAATATGTCAACAGAAGATGTTATGACTGAGATTGGCCAAGTGGTTGAGGGTGCTAAAGCGGTAAAAACGGTTAAACAGCTGGCCGATAAAATGGGTTTAGATTTACCTATTATGGAGCAGGTTTATCTGTTAGTTACCGATCAGGTTTCGCCTCAACAAGCGGTTCAGGCGTTAATGTCTCGTTCAGGAAAATCAGAATAGTTTAAATGAATTCTAACCAGGCCTGCTTTATCAGGCCAGGTAGTGTCAGGCTTGGTTTTATAATTCCATATTAAAATCAAGCTGACGCCAAGCTTCATACGCCATGACTGATACCGCATTCGCTAAATTTAAGCTCCTGCCACCTGGCATCATAGGTATTGTTAAACGTTGTTCTTCTGGCAAGCTTTCAATAACTTCTATTGGTAGACCACGGGTTTCTGGGCCAAAAAGAAAAGCATCGCCATTTTCAAATTTTGGCTCTGTATAATAACGAGTGGTTTTTGTGGTTAACGCAAAAACTCGGTTAGGTGAGACAGTCTCCAAACAAGAGGCAAGGTTTTGATGCTCATGCACATTGGCAAGTTCAGCATAATCTAAGCCCGCTCTACGCACCTTTTTTTCACTTAAATCAAATGCAATGGGGTGAATTAAGTGTAGGTGAGCACCCATGTTGGCGCTAAGGCGAATCAGTGCGCCAGTATTTTGCGGAATTTCAGGTTCGTAAAGAATAATATGTAACATATAGGATAATTTCTGTGGTTGATTTATCAGTTGATATTTGTGGTATTCATTTTGATTCACCGGTAGCTATGGCATCGGGGAACGCAGGTTACGGCATAGAATACCAGTCTGTATCTGGCTTTTCCAATCGAGATGTAGGTGCTATCTTTTTAAAGGGTACAACCTTAGAGCCAAAATTAGGTAATAAACCTGAGCGAGTTATGGAATCTCCAAGTGGATTGTTGAATTCAATTGGCCTGCAAAATCCAGGCGCACATGCCATTATTAAAGAGTATTTGCCTAAATTAGATTTAAGTGAATCCAAATTCATTATTAATGTATCTGGTTCAAGTATTGAAGAGTACGCAGAAGTTGTTCGTTTATTTAATGATACGGATTTGCCAGCCATTGAGGTCAATATCTCTTGTCCAAATGTAAAAAAAGGCGGCGCCGCTTTTGGTAATGATCCTGAGATGTCTGCAAGAGTCGTAGAAGCTTGTCGTGCTAGTACAACGAAACCTTTGATTGTAAAGTTATCACCAAATCAAACTGATATTGCGGAAGGGGCTCGCCGAGTGATTGATGCAGGTGCAGATGCATTGTCTGCTATTAATACCTTAATGGGTATGCAGATTGATGCCAATTCACGTAAACCAACTTTAGGTAATAATCAGGGCGGTTTATCAGGCCCAGCCATTAAGCCAGTGGCATTATTAAAAGTACACCAAGTATATCAAGTGGCAAAACAGCACAATATCCCAATTATTGGTTTAGGTGGTATAGCCAGTGCGGCAGATGCCATTGAGTTTTTTTTGGCAGGCGCCTCTATGGTAGCTATTGGTACAGCGGTGGCCAAAGACCCTTTGATTGTTAAAAAAGTGAACAAGGGCATTGCCCAATATATGCAAGCTCACGGCATTAAGTCAGTCAGTGAATTGACTGGAAAATTAGAATTAAATACGGATACGGTTTTGTGTGGTGCGGTATAGCCAATCAAGTCGCGTTAGTTTGAAGTTATTAATAAGTATTAAGTAAGAAATTAAATATGAAAACAGTACAAGAGCAATTAGCCATTATTAAGCGTGGTGCAGAAGAGATTCTGGTTGAGAAAGAGTTAATCGAAAAGCTAGAGAGCGGTAAGCCGCTGCGTGTTAAAGCAGGTTTTGATCCGACTGCGGCAGATTTGCATTTAGGGCATACCGTTTTGATTAATAAATTGAAACAGTTTCAAGATTTAGGTCATGAAGTTCTATTTTTAATTGGTGACTTTACCGCAATGATTGGTGACCCAACCGGTAAAAGTGCAACTCGTCCACCGCTTACTGCAGAAGAGGTGGCACAAAACGCTGAAACTTATAAAGAACAGGTTTTTAAAATTCTAGATCCAGCAAAAACCACGGTGATGTTTAACTCTGAATGGATGTCAAAAATGTCAGCGGCAGATATGATTCAGTTAGCAGGAAAGCAAACGGTAGCTAGAATGCTAGAGCGAAATGATTTTGGTGACCGCTATGCTTCTAATACACCCATTGCAATTCATGAGTTTTTATATCCACTAGTCCAAGGTTACGACTCAGTAGCTATGGATGCTGATATTGAGTTAGGTGGAACGGATCAAAAGTTCAATCTATTGATGGGGCGTACATTACAAGGTCATTATGGAAAGCCTCAGCAATGTACACTGACCATGCCAATACTTGAAGGTTTAGATGGTGTGCAAAAAATGTCTAAATCCTTAAATAACTATATCGGTATTAAAGATGAACCAAATGATATGTTTGGTAAAGTGATGTCGGTCTCAGATGAATTAATGTGGCGTTACTATGAATTGTTGAGTTTTGAATCGCTTGAAACGATTGAAGGGCTTAAAGAAGCAATTGCCAATGGAGAGAATCCTCGTAATGTTAAGGTGAAATTAGCGTTAGAACTAATTACACGTTTCCATTCAGAAGAAGCAGCGAATAATGCATTAAAAGATTTTGAAACCAAATTCTCCAAAAATGCCATTCCAGACGATATAGATGAATTAACAATTGAAGGTGGAATGCCTTTAGCAAATATTTTAAAAGAAGCAGGCCTGGTAGCTTCTACTTCGGATGGTCATCGTATGACAAAACAGGGCGCAGTAAAGATTGATGGTGAAAAGGTGGAGGATAGTCGTCAGGTTATGCCAGCAGGAACCACAGCGGTTTACCAAGTAGGTAAACGTAAGTTTGCCAAAATCACTCTAAGTTAGTAATGGAACGAAAGTTATGTATGTAGGCTATATTAATAATATATAGTTATATAACTCATAATTATTAACAAAAGGCGCAGTCGCAAGACCGCGCCTTTTTAGTTTTAGGTTGTTATATATTATTTAAATGGTGTGTTTACATTGAATAAGATAAAAGCAAGCAGGCTAGTAGGTAAAAC
>JAUUDE010000030.1 GCA_030826915.1 Thiomicrospira sp. | reverse complement strand
GATGACATAGATATCGAGACTATAGATGACTTAGATAACCTGGATTTAGATTCATTAATGGATGAAGAAAATAACAAACTTGACAGCAAAGTTGAAATTCAACACACTGATACTGATAACGCTGTAACTTTAGATGCAGACATTGATATAAGTGAATTAAATGATTTAGCGGATATCGATATGGAAGCCATCGATGACCTTGAAGTTTCTACAGAAGACAGTGATGCTTTGCTAGACGATATTGAGCTACCTCAGTTAGATGACCTTAACTTGGGTGACTTCGAAACTGCATCTGTCGATGAAAAAAATGAAATCAATGAACCTATCGAGTCCGAAACAGATATTGATGTTCCTTTAGATGAAATCAGCGTTGACGAATTAGATGGTATTGATTTTGATTTATCTTCAGCAGCTAAAGATGAAATGGCAGCAGAAGAGTTAGTAAAAGACTTTGCTGAAGACTCAATAATTACTGACAACCCTGAAGAAGCTAACGTTAGTCAAGAATTGGATTCACCAGTAAAAGAGACTAATTCTTCAGACGATGATTTGGCTATTATTCAATATACCAACGATTCCGTTTCCAATATGGAAGAAGCGATTGAGATTAATCAAACAATTCATGAAATTGCTATACAGGCAAAACAAACCGCACAAGAAGCCACACAATTGGCATTAGCAACTTCTAAAAAAGCGCAAAATTCTGCTAAACAAATCCAAAATGCTATTGAGGCCACGTTTGTTGCTGCCGACCGTGCATTTGAAGCCGCAAAAAAGGCAGGTTATAGCATTGATTTATCAGAGATTGAAGATACTAATAGCGACGAAATTGCCAATGAAATTACCACTATTCAAGAGAAAAACGCTCATTTAAAATTGGTTAATGAGAGTCTTAAAGCTCGCATTGCAAAACTTAAAGAGTAATAGGAAATCCTATGAGTGACATTGTAGATGAACTTTTATCTGAAGTTGAACAGCTCGAAGAATCCACTCAAGAGCTTGAATCATCCGTTAAAAAGACAGTGAAACGAATAAAACAAAGACGTCTTCAAATGGGTTAATTGATGCCAATAAGTTACCCTTGAGGCGGCAAAAACAGCACAACAAGCCTCGCAGCAAAGTCATGATGCCGCTCAATCGGCAATCAAACAAGCCGAATCTCTTAAAGCTCAAGCATTAGAACTTAGAGAAGCTAACTTTAATTGGCGTCAATCCATTAATCACGCTTCTAAAGATTTTAAAGCCGCTAAAAGTAACTTTACAATTTTAATGTCTACATCAATCATATTCAGCCTTGTTGTCTTAGGTGCAATGGGCTATTTATTCTATGCAATGCAAAAACAACAAGCCATATTTAAAGGTGAAGTTCTCGATATTATCGCAACAGAAAATACGTTATTAAACAAACAAGTCACTCTAAAAATCGATGAACTTGCCTCTGTCATTGAAAATCTTGAATATGAGATTTCACAGCTTAAAAAGCAAACATCTACTGACAGTGTGGATACTATAGTTAAACAGAGCACCTATGAAAACGCCATAGAAAATCAAGGTGAGCATCATATTACCAAACATAAAACCACTCAGGTGGAATCGCCTATCGTCAATTTAGCAGCCGAACATATTCATAAAAGTGAAGATGAAAATCACCATAGTGACTCTACTGTAGTTAAGGCATTACATCCAAATACAGATCAAGACCTTGTAAGACTAAAACAGGCTCTTGATGAAGTCGTTGCGGAACAAAAAGATTTAAAAACAACTATTACAGAAGTATTAGCAACAAATCAAGTTAAGCAAATCAATTCAATTAAAACTACGGTTAGCAAGCAGGCTAAAACCTTAAAAGCAATAGAAAAGCGTTTAAATAAATCATCGAAAACCAAAGCGGTATATTCTGACAAAAAAGTCTTAAATGAACTTCAAGTTCTTCATCAACAACAGTCTGCCCTTCAGCAACAACTTCTTGAAATGCAAGAGACCTTAAAAAGATACACTGAAAAATCAAAAGAAAAACCTTACAGTTACAGAGCTAAATAGGCCACTCTTAAAAGTCAAAATATAGCTCATGTGATAATTATCATATGAGCTTTTTTTACCCACGGGTTTATCTAAAGAACACAATAACACTCTATACTTAATCCAAATATACCAAACGCCTATTCACTAAAACTTCAAATCAAAAGACAAGTTATATAAGCTGTTTACAAACCAATTTTAGGCATAAAAAAACCCCGTGAAGACAATGTCTTACACGGGGTTTTCAAAATATGGCGATGGACTAGGGATTCGAACCCCAGGTGGGCTACAAACCCACAACAGTTTTCAAGACTGCCGCCTTCAACCACTCAGCCAGTCCACCTTGTTTTGTTGTGGCGTATTATAGAGTTCTGAGAGATTATTGCAAGACGTTTTGGTAAATTTTCTGTAAAATTTTTAGAAAACACTACGCCAAGTTCAAACCAGGAATAGCAAACCCATGCAAAACAATCACTTAACGTTTAATGAGCAATGTTATCAATTGTTACTAAAAATACCTAAAGGCCGTGTCACTACTTATAAAGCCATTGCTGTAGCTTTAAATAGCAAAGCTTACCAAGCGGTGGGCAATGCAATGAACAAAAATCCGTATCCGACTATTGTCCCCTGCCATCGTGTAGTGAATACCAATGGAGGTTTGGGGGGTTATGCTTATGGAGCACCTAAAAAAATTGCATTGCTTAGAAAAGAAGGCGTTGAGATTGAAAATAATAGAGTGAAAAATTTCACTTCTGTTCTCTATGATTTTAGTGACAACTAAACACCAACTGTTTTTTCATTAACCCTTAATTTTGATGTGCAAAATCCAGCATAAAAAAACCACCGATTAAGGTGGTTTTTAACAGTCGTTGGTAACAATTGGTTTTAGCCTAATTAAGTCTAAATGGTTTCTACCCCACCCATATATGGACGCAATACTTCAGGAACCGTTACAGAACCATCAGCATTCTGATAGTTTTCTAATACCGCAACTAAAGTACGCCCCACAGCCAATCCAGAACCGTTTAAAGTGTGAACTAATTGCGGCTTGCCTTGACCAGAACGGAAACGAGCCATCAGGCGACGTGCCTGGAAATCTTCAAAGCTTGAGCATGATGAAATCTCACGGTAAGCCGATTGTCCTGGCAACCAGACTTCTAAGTCGTAAGTTTTTGCCGCAGAGAAGCCAATATCACCACCACATAACGCCATTAAGCGATAGGGTAGGCCTAACTTTTGCAAAATAATCTCAGCGTGGCCTGTTAACTCTTCTAAGGCTTCTAAAGATTTCTCTGGGTGAACAACTTGAACCATTTCAACTTTTTCAAACTGGTGCTGACGAATCAGTCCACGAGTATCTCGCCCGTAAGAACCGGCTTCAGAACGGAAACATGGTGTATGGCCAACAAACTTAAGCGGTAACGCACTCTCTTCCAAAATTTCATCACGTACTAAATTGGTAATTGGCACTTCAGCCGTAGGAATCAAATAAAGGTCACGATCGCTGGTATCGTGTTCTTCATTTTTGCTGATTTTATATAAATCTGCTTCAAACTTTGGCAGTTGACCTGTACCACGTAAACTGTCTTGGTTTACTAAGTAAGGCACATACACTTCTTCGTAACCATTTTCAGCATGAGTGTCTAGCATAAATTGCGTTAATGCACGCTGCATCTTAGCTAAAGGCCCTTTTAGAACAGAGAAACGCCCAGAGGTGATTTTTACCGCTGCATCATTATCATACCAACCACGAGCTTCGGTTAAATCAACATGATCTTTTACTTCAAAATCATAATCCGCAGGTGTGCCCCACTTTCTGATTTCTACATTGTCTTCTTCTTCCAGACCTGCTGGAGTAGATTCATGTGGAATATTTGGAATGCTTGAGTAGATTTCATGCAGCTTAGCTTGTACTTCTTCAGAGGATTTTTCGGCAGCCTCTAGCTGAGACTTTAAAGATTCAACTTCAGCTAACAACGGTGCAATATCTTCACCTTGTGCTTTTGCTTTACCAATACCTTTTGAACGACTATTGCGTTCAGCCTGTAAAGTTTGAGCTTTGGCCTGAAATTCTTTACGTTGGGCTTCTAATGCCTGAATGGTTTCAACATCTAAAGTATAACCACGTATTTTTAATTTTTCGGCAACCGTTTCTAAATCTGATCTCAATAGCTTTGCATCTAACATTGTGTTTCTCTATTTGATTTTTTCAATGGTGACAGGCCTGTGGCCTAATAATTTTGCGGAATATTTTACCATTATTGGTAGGCCCGTATTGCAAGTAATATGGCAGATTTGGTGGCTTAACTAAGTTAAAGCTCATACCACATATGTATTCAGCTCATCAACACTTACATGTATTGATGCATAAGTAATCATAGTTGGAGCAAGATTTTCTGATTTTTACGTTGCTTATAAGTCTTATAAATGGATTTCACTTTTTGTATTAATTTTTACCACGACTAATCTTATGCTTAACATCTTTGCTGTGGTTGAATTAATTCGGTGTACAGAAAAAGGTATAAGGCAAATATCTCAATGTAAAATCAGTGAGAATTTGAGTTAAAATTGTCTTGCCGTTAACATACCTGCCCACACTGCAACCAAGCAGGTTATGACACTTAGTGCTATATTAAGAAAGGCTTTGTTTAATTCACCTACTTCTATGTACTGCATGGTTTCGTATGAAAAGGTAGAAAAGGTAGTAAAAGCACCCAAAAAGCCCACCATTACAAACGCTCTTAATTCATTTGAAGCACCCAGTTTATCCACTAATAAAACCGCTGTCAGTCCCATAAAAAATGAACCTAGTAGATTAACAGAGAGCGTTCCCCAGGCAAAGTCACGACCAAACCACTGATAAACTTGATGCGACATGGCAAATCGAGATACCGCACCCAAACCGCCACCAACAGCAACAGCTAACCAAGTTAATCCTGACATGAGCTGATATCTCCTCTAAATAAAATGTAAACCATTTTGATTGTGTTGCAGGCTTTATCTATCAGATTATTTGTAACAAATAAAACCTTACTTTCTTCTTTTATAGATGGCGTTTTGGTTTAAAGACTCCAAATGTGCCATCTTGGCAGAAATTTTAATTTCTAAACCGCGCTCTACTGGATTGTAATAAGATTTTTCAACCATGTCTTCAGGGAAATAACACTCTCCGGCTGCAAAGGCTTCAGGTTCATCATGGGCATATCGATAACCTTGTCCATAATCCAATTCGGCCATGAGTTTGGTAGGCGCATTGCGTAAATGCAGCGGAACTTCGTGTGAACCATTTTCTTTAACATCTGCCAAAACCGCTTTATAAGCCATATAAACCGCATTGGACTTAGGGGCAACCGCCAAATACGTTGCCGCTTGCGCCAAAGCAAGGTCGCCTTCTGGAGAACCAAGTCTTTCATATGACTCAGCGGCATTGACTGCAATTTGCAGTGCTTTAGGATCTGCATTACCAATTTCTTCACTGGCCATTCGCACTAAGCGTCTGGCTAAATAACGAGGATCAACACCCCCATCTAACATTCTAACCAACCAATACAGGGCAGCATTAGCATCCGAGCCACGAATCGATTTATGTAAAGCAGAGATTTGATCATAAAACGCCTCTCCACTTTTATCAAATCGTCGAACACCACCTTGAATAACTTCTTTACAATGTTCGGTTGTTAAACTTACCAGGCCTACTCCATCTGGTTTTGCTTGGTATTCAGCAAAATCCATTGCCTGTTCCAAACTATTTAATAGACGACGAGCATCACCATCCGCCGCTTCAACTAATAATTCAACGGCCTTGTCTTCTATATGAACTTTAACCGAAGCATCACTACTTAAATCTGACTCTAATAAAGCACGACCTCTTTCTAACACCTGTTCAAGTTCATCTTCTTCTAAGATGCGCAACACATACACTTTGGCTCTGGAAAGCAAAGCATTGTTGAGCTCAAACGATGGGTTTTCCGTAGTCGCACCAATAAAAACAAAGGTGCCATCTTCCACAAATGGCAAAAAAGCATCCTGCTGAGCTTTATTAAAACGATGTACTTCGTCCACAAATAACAAGGTTCCTTGTTGAAACTGTTCTTTGTGTAACTGAGCTTGTTCAACGGCTGCACGAACTTCTTTAACACCATCCAACACTGCAGATAAGTTAATAAATTGCAAATCGGACTGTAGTGCAATTAACCTTGCTAAGGTGGTTTTGCCGACACCTGGCGGCCCCCAAAACACCATAGAGTGTAAACGCCCTGAATCCAACATTCTGGATAAAGCACGCCTTTTACCCAAAAGGTGAGTTTGCCCCACATACTCGTTGAGTGTCTTAGGGCGTAAACGGTCGGAAAGCGGTTGATAAACTGACATTATAGAGATTGAACCATTACTGAGGCTTACCCACTAAATCTGCCCCTTCAGGCACTTGGAACTGAAAGTTTTTATACGGAATGACCTGGTTTGACTGGATATTTGAAAAACGCACCTTGGTGATATTATCCGCACTTTGATACATCCAAACTTGTTGCATTTCACCGTCTTTCATACCCACCTCTATGCTCTGAAAATAGGTGGCTTGCTTTGGCGTAAGGTTAAACCACTGAATCCCATTTTTATCACCCGATTCAATAATCATAAATTTATCTTGAATAGGCTCTTTATATAAAAGCCAGCTTAAAGGAAGTTCTGCTTTCACATCGTCAATTGGGCGCACAGATACTTGGTCTAAGTCCATATCATAAACCCATAAGTTAGGTCCATCCACCACAATTTTTTGTTCTTCAGGACTAAAGTATTCCCAAACTAGCTGGCCTGGTCGATTTAATTCAAAATGACCAATTGAAGTATTTAATGAAAACACTTCCTCATCCGGTTGGGTTTGTACAAAATCGGCTTTAAAGGTTTGCAACTGGTTGACATAAACTTGCAGATCATGCCCTGCTTTATTGTCTTTTGCTAAGGCATTATTCGCTATGGCAATATTTAAAGCAGCAAAACTCACTAATAATTTTAAAAATGACTGCACATATATTCCTTTCATTCGCTTACATTTCTTGAGGTTTAGGCGCTAATACTTCACGGTTTCCATTTGATCCTGCCGTTGACACGACGCCGGCCGCTTCCATCGCTTCAACAATTCTGGCAGCACGGTTATAACCAATTTTAAAACGACGTTGCACCGAAGAGATGGACACTCGACGACCATTCACCACAAACTCAACCGCTTCATCATACAATGCATCCGATTCCGCATCTTTTGCATCTCCTGCACCGCCAGAATCGGCGCCATTATTGGCTTGCGTAATTGCATCTAAATATTGTGGTTGCCCTTGTGTTTTGATAAATGATGCCACTTTATGCACCTCTTCATCGGTCATAAAAGCACCGTGTACACGTTTAGGCGACCCAGAACCTGGCGGCATAAAGAGCATATCCCCCATACCCAACAATTGCTCTGCGCCACCTTGATCTAAGATAGTACGAGAATCGATTTTGGTATTAACCATAAAAGAGATACGTGTTGGAATATTGGCTTTAATCAAACCGGTAATCACGTTCACCGATGGACGCTGTGTTGCCAAAATCAAATGAATACCCGCTGCACGAGCTTTTTGTGCAATACGTGCAATCAATTGCTCAACCTCTTTACCCACCACCATAATCATATCGGCAAACTCATCTACCACCACAACAATAAACGGTAGTTTTTCTAAGGTTGGCGGTGCTTCACTCATTTCATGGCCAAAGTTTGCCGCTTGTTGATATAAAGGATCAATAATTGGCTCGCCTTTATCAATCGCTTCTTGCACTTTTAGGTTATAGCCGGCGATATTACGCACCCCTAATTTAGCCATAAGTTGATAACGGCGATCCATCTCAAACACACACCAACGTAGTGCATTTGCGGCATCACTCATATCAGTAACTACTGGAGTTAATAGATGAGGAATATCTTCATAAACCGACAATTCTAACATTTTAGGGTCAACCATAATCAGGCGAACTTGTTCAGCCGTACTTTTATAAAGCAGGCTTAAAATCATACTGTTAACCCCTACCGATTTACCAGAGCCTGTGGTACCTGCCACCAGTAAATGCGGCATTTTAGCAATGTCTGCAACAACGGGTTTACCGGCAATGTCTTTACCTAAGGCCACTGTTAGTGGCGATTTTGAGGATTGAAACTCTTTGGAAGCCAAAACTTCTCTAAAGCCAACAATCTCACGCTGTTCATTTGGAATTTCAATGCCAACCACTGCTTTACCTGGGATAACATCAACAACACGAACAGATTGCACTGAGAGAACGCGAGCTAAATCTTTGGCAAGATTATTAATTTGGCTAACTTTAACACCTGGTGCAGGCAAAATTTCAAAACGCGTCACTACCGGGCCTGGTTGCACAGATTCAACCTGCACCGTCACACCAAACTCCAATAATCTTTGTTCAAGCAGACCTGATAAAGCGGTTAACTCATCTTTACTAAAACCTTCGTCATAAGTTGGCGGCGCATCCAACAAATTCAGGCTTGGCAATTCTGCACGTTCAACGATTTTTGTACTATTTTGCGCAACCTCTTTAGTACCAACCGTTAAGTTTTTGGATTCCACTGACGCATCCGTATTGACGGCAGCACTTGAACTCGTTGAAGAAGATTGTGTAATGGCTTTGTTGTCTGTAACTTCACCCACTAAACCTATATCAATCGTTGGCTCATGTGGTGTGACCTTTGCATTGCCAATTTCACTTGTATTTGCTGCAGATATCTCTTTCTTTTCTTCTTTTTTAGGTGGCAAAATTTTTGCAAGCCATTGTTTTCGAGCTTCTGCCGCATCTTCACCCGCTACTTTTATTTTTGGTGCTTTCTCTTTAACTTGATGCTGAATTTTTTGAACTGTATCTTTTACCTTATCCGAATCCATGACTTTTTCTTGAAACAGGCTTTTGGTTTTATTGCCCAATTTCCAAGTCATTTCACCTGTAAATTCAATAATAGTTAACCATGAGCAACTGCTTAACATACTAAAGGCTACGGCAAAAATCACTAGCAAAATCAAGGTAGCTCCCAATAAATCGACTGATTTCACTAAAGCACTGCTCAACTCATAACCTAGAACACCACCTGCAGAATAAGGTAGTTCAATCAACGCATCGGGCTGCATGTATAGGTTAGCCAAGCCTGCTCCTGAAGAAATAAGCAATAACAATCCTAATAAACTTAAAATAAAACGCAGATAATCTAACTCATTCCCTGTACGAATTTTGAGCGTAATCCAACCCGCCAATAAAATACCGAAAGGGATTAAAAAACCAAATACACCAAACACATAGAGCAACATAGATGAAATCCAAGCGCCTGTTTTGCCACCGTAATTTTCTATGGTGTGTACTTCACCTGCTGAATCAAAACCTGAATCGGTTGGAGAATAACTAAATAAGACAATAAATAGGAAAAAGGCTAAGCCGATACAGCTAAGAACAACACCGTCTTTTAAAATCCAACCAAAACGTTTCATTGTTGGAGTTTTCTCACCGACATCCGATGCTGGTTTTTTTTCTAATTTTGCTGATTTAAAAGACATGTATTGCTACTTACACCTAATTTAATATTGTAATGAGTTAAAGTTATTGGCTATTTTAAGCAAACCAAGAACAAACTGGATTTTAGTCTCGTTTATCCTGTAAAAACTGCTAAAATTTTAGCATAGATATAAAAGAGAATCTGACTATAACCTTGACAGAATTTGAATCAAGGCGCTATTCAAGGTCTCATTAATTCAACTCAATCTAACACTATTTGTTAAAAGGAAATTGTTATGGCCACGAAACATTGCAAATTATTAATTCTAGGTTCAGGTCCTGCAGGTTACACAGCTGCGGTTTATGCAGCAAGAGCGAACCTTGAGCCTGTTATTATTACCGGTATGCAGCAAGGTGGGCAATTAACAACAACAACCGAAGTAGATAACTGGCCTGGTGACCCTGAAGGATTAACTGGACCTGACTTAATGCAGCGTATGCAAAAACACGCCGAACGCTTTGGTACAGAGATTTTGTTTGACCACATCCATACGGCTGAGTTAACAGAAAAACCATTTAAACTTATTGGTGATTCTGGAGAGTACACTTGTGATGCTTTAATTATTGCGACAGGTGCTTCCGCTAAGTATTTAGGACTGGAATCTGAAGAAGCCTTTAAAGGTAAAGGTGTTTCAGCTTGTGCAACCTGTGACGGTTTCTTCTACCGCAACCAAAAAGTAGCGGTTATCGGGGGGGGTAATACTGCCGTTGAAGAAGCGTTATATCTTTCAAACATTGCTTCGGAAGTAACAATCGTTCACCGCCGTGATTCCTTCTCTTCTGAAAAGATTTTAGCTAAACACCTTCAAGAGAAAGCGGACAACGGTAACATCAATATTGAATTTAACTCTACTTTAGATGAAGTTCTTGGTGACAACATGGGCGTAACAGGATTACGCTTAAAGAGCACTGAAACAGGTGACACGAAAGAAATTGATGTTGCGGGTGTATTTATTGCCATTGGTCACACGCCAAATACGGGTATTTTTGATGGTCAGCTAGAGATGATTAACGGCTACCTTCAAGTTCAAAGTGGCTTACAAGGTAACGCTACACAAACATCTATTCCTGGTGTATTTGCCGCTGGTGATGTTATGGACCAAATGTATAAACAGGCAATTACTTCCGCTGGTGCTGGTTGTATGGCGGCTTTAGACGCTGAGAAATATTTAGACAACTTATAGAGCCTTTTGCACGACTAAGATGCAATTTTTTTTATATTTTTAAACCAATATTCCACACTTAACCAGGCCTGGTTAGTGTGGATAAGCGTTTGTATACTCTCATTTATTATTTAAAAGGTAAATCAATGAAAAAGATTCTATTTTTATCACTTGGCTTAATTGCATCACAAAATGCAATCGCAGCTGACCCTTTAGCGACAACCGAGCAAAAAGCCAGCTACACACTCGGGAGCGATTTAGCTAAAAACTTTGAACAACAAGGATTAAAAATTGATATTAAAGCTTTTACTCTAGGTTTAGACGATGCTATTAATAACCGTAAATCTCGTCTTACTGAGGACGAGATGATGAAAGCGATTACGGAAGTTAAAAAAGGCATGATGCAAAAACAACTTGCCGATCGAAAAAAACAGGATGAAGCAAACATAAAAGAAGGTAAAGACTATCTTGCCGCGAATGCTAAAAAAGACGGTGTTAAAACCTTAGACAATGGCATTCAATACAAAGTTATTAAATCTGGTAAAGGGAACTCTCCTACCGAGGACGATACCATTTTTGCACACTACCAAGGCTCTTTTATTAATGGAGAAGTATTTGATAGCTCATATAAACGTGGTACGCCGCTTAAATTTCAAATGGGTAATGTGATAAAAGGCTGGGGTGAAGTGCTTAAACACATGAAACCTGGTGATAAATGGGAAGTTGTCATTCCATCCGATTTAGCTTATGGCAAAAAGGGAGCGGGTGAGCGAATAGGACCAAATAAAACACTTTTATTTACGATTGAATTAATTCAGTTCGACAAAGCCGAAAATTAATCCCTTCATTACCAGTTGGTTTATTCAATGTCTTACACTGTGACAAATCCAACAGGCAAAAAAAACCCAGTTAAGTAAACTTAACTGGGGGTTCCATATAAAAGGGGAACAATCTTAGCTCTTTAGAGGAGTGTTGTTAATGAAACAACGCGCTCATATTAATCTAAGCTGCCCTTCATATCAACAAATTCTAATATAAAGAGTCTTACAATATTTTGAAGACGGTAGAATCTGTTCATACTTTCTGAGTCTAACCACACATTATTCTGATGCATTCTGAAACACATCAACTACCTCTAACACTTCATAGGCAGGCGTTTCATAAGGGTGAGCTGAAATCAAAGCCTTTATTGCTAATTGAATAGATGCTTTATTGCAAACCAATTCCACCCGATACTCCTCAAGAGTTTCTAACTGATTTTTCTCTCCAATATAGGCATTACTATCTGCAAGTGGACGAAACTGACCTTGCCCTTTCACCTGCCAAGCACAGCAATCATAACTGCCGATCTTACCTGCACCAGCATCAAACAAAGCCTGCTTAACAGGCTCTAGATGGGATTCGGGTACAAAAAACACAATCTTATACACAACTCATCCTAAAAAACTCTCTCCAGTAGCAGAAATTCAATACAATATACCCAAATATTAAAATATAAACCGTTATCCAAAGGATTATTCATGCGTTTACTACTTATCACTTATGCCGTTATTCTTTTACTAGGTGTTTCTGCTATGTTAACGGGAATTCATTATTTTGCCAATATTGCTGGTTTTATCTCAGCGATTGGTTTAATGCTTGTTTTCTTTAAAGACAGACCTGATGAAGAGTCTGCCGATGCGATTAAAATGCGTCGTTATTGGTATGCTGTGTTTGTAACAGGCTTGTTCTTCAGCATTCTATTCGGTAGCTTCTGGAACGATCACATGGGCAATATGGCATAAGCCCTTTTCAACTACTTACTGAATCTAGTTATGCGTAGCAATATGAGTGTAGGTTTATTCAATGGTTAAATCCTCATTCCCAAATGAAAAAAGCCCCGACAAACGGGGCTTGAATAGTTAGTTTTGTTTAACTAAAAAAGTTCGATTTCACCTTCATCCATACTTTCCGTGTTCACCCGACTCATTCGGTTAGCCTGCATTTCTTTGCGTTTGCTTTCTAAAGCTTCTTTTAACTCAACTAAACGCTGACTGTGTTCTTGCTCGTTACTTGCGGGGTTAGAGTGGTTTTCTTGAATTAAAGCCTCCATTTCACTTGAGAACTTACTTAGATTGTTTAAATGATTCATAGCCTGTTCAACAAGCTGTCTGACAATGTCTTCAAACTGCAAAGAACGTACTGCGTTTGACACACTCAGTTCTATTTCCGAAATCATACCTGAGACATTTCCAAGTTTAGTTGAAATTCCATCATTCATACCTTCTAAGTCACCAAGCATATGCCCTACTTTATCCTGTGAAGAAACTGCATGTTCCATATCTTTTGTTGCCGTTTCACTAACAATACTGCGAACTTGATCCACAGTCACGCGAGCCTGCTCTGCTTGCTTACGAATTTGTTCATTTAACACATTTGAATTTAAAGAGAGTTTACGAACCTCATCGGCCACAACCGCAAAACCTCGCCCAGCCTCACCTGCACGAGCCACTTCAATTGCTGCATTAAGTGCCAAAAGATTTGTTTGGTCAGCAATTCCTTTTACATCTTCTAGCAAATGGAAAATAGATTCAATTTGCCCAACCATTTCATCAATTTTAGTTACTGTTTTTGTACTACGATGACTAGCATTAGTTAATAAATCGATTAAATACTGTAAAACATCTTTAATCTCGGCAGAAAATTTCTGGATACTCATTTCATTAGAGGTTTGACCTCCACTCAAGTTATCTAGTAGAGAGACAACTAATTCATACTCTGCTTGTGTTTGTTCATGTAAACCAGAAAAACTCCCATTTAGAGTTTCAATTGCTTCTGACACCAAGGTTTTAACTTGCATAAGCTCATCAGAAACAATTGCTGTTTCCGCTTCTATCACAGAATCAACTTCACTAAAAACTTGCTGTAGTGTCTTCTCTGCAGCTTGAATACTTACCGTGGCTACATCTTTAACTGGCGGTTCATATACTGGCGCAACTGGAGTTACCTCAACAGCAGTCTCATTCATTTCTATTGTGTTTTTATCCATGGCAAAACTTGCCACTAATAAGCTCCAAACTACAGAAACAATAAGCAACATGACAACACCAATATATGGTATTTCCATAATGCTCAATATCACTCCCAACAATGTTAACAACCAGGCTGGCCAATAGGGTTTTAAGACATCAAACATGAAAATTTTCCTTAAAATCATAATTTTGAGTGCACTAAGTGAAATGAAATGTGGTAAGAAAGGTTAATATCGTCCTAATTTACAGTTAAACCAAATAGCTCACCTATACTAGTAAAATTTCATCTATTTTTTTCACACCCGCTCATGAAAAGCACTCATTTATTATATGTTTACATTGAGTTCAAAAATTCAAATCCATTTATTGAAACAATTGAACATAATCAAGAAGTAATCAAAATTAAGCACTTAATATGCCAATGCAGATTGGCTCAACAGAACTATTTAACAAAATTGTGATGTCAAATGAGACATGCTTTATTTAATAATAGGAGTAAAAGCAATTAGATATATCGTACAGTTGGGACAAGCAATCCATGCAGAGCATTAGCTTTCAGACAGAGCTAAGATTTTAGCGGCTATTTGCTCTAACGGAAGAATATAATCTGCTGCATTCAATTTAACAGCTTCGCCAGGCATTCCCCAAACAACACTAGTTTTTTCATCCTGAGCAATAGTTGAAGCTCCAGCTTGCTGCATTTCCTGCATGCTGTTCTGGTCTAAACGCCTAACTTGCTGCAATCGATTGTTGGCATTCTGTGCTTGCCTATTTTTACCTTTAAAGTCATACAACTCTCTTGGCTGGGTATCTTTAAAAAACTCATCCCACTCTTCGGCATAGGCAAAGTTTGCCATCGGCAAACTTACTACCAATCAAACAATAACCAAAAAGCGCTGTTTCATAAATTTTACCCAAAATAAAAACGATTGAATTAATTAGATACTTGTAACGTCTTTGAAACAATCTCATATACATCTTTAGACAAGTTAGGAGTATCCAATATAGACTGTAACGCGTTTTTCATCAAAAGTTGTCGAGTTGTATCTAGGTGCTGCCAATGAGTAAATGGGGCAACAATACGCGCTGCTACTTGTGGATTAATAGAATCCAACTTCACAACCTGTTCTGCTAAAAACTGATAGCCAGCCCCATCAATCCCATGGAACCCTAGCATATTGAGTCTTCCAAACACACCCAGCACACTTCTTACACGGTTTGGATTCGTGTAAACAAAGTCTTTATGATTCACTAAAGCCTTAACATGCTTCAAAGCATGTTCGTGATGGGATGCGGCTTGAATCGCAAACCATTTATCTAAAACCAAACTATCCTCTTTCCACTTCGAATAGAAAGCACTCAAACAGCTTTCACGCTCTTGGCTATCAGTATGTGACAGTGACTCTAAAGCTGCTAACACATCCGTCATATTTTGATTAGCCAAAAACTGTTGCTCACTAAGCTTAAGATTATTTGGTAATAACATTAAGTATTGCAGACATACATTTTTAAGCTTACGGTTTGCAATATCCGTTTTGTTATAACGATATACCTTTTGACTATCATTAAGTTTTTTATATAACTCTAATAATTGTACTTCATAAATTTCTGCTAACTCTTGCTTCAACCAACGATGCACATGGTAGACTGCGTCAACATTCATTTGGTGGTACTGCTCACCAATATACGTTAAATCTGGCAAGGTTATTGCCAGCGACTTTAAGGCATTATTGGCTGCGTTATCACTCAACACACCTCCAAATGCATCCTTAAATTCCTTAGACAATTCCAACTTTGATTCAGATTCATAAAGTTTAATATTACGCTTTATCTCTCTAAGAGCCAATGTCTGCATAGACTCCCAACGAATAAAACTGTCTGAGTCAAATGTAACTAGACTTGCCAAGTCTTCATCACTCTGGTCGTATTCAAGAATAACAGGACAAGAAAACCCTCTTAACACTGAAACAACTGGTTCCGCATCTATATTTTTAAAGGTAAAAGCCTCTTCCTTTTTTGTTAACGTCAATATGGCTTCATCCTCTTTAATCTTAACTTTGTTGGCATATTCATCAGTAATATCTAACGATAGCGTCAAACCCTGCTTGGAGAATAAGGCCATTTTTATTGGCATTAATAAAGGCTTAAAATCCCCTTCAAACCTAGGAATTTCCTGTGAAAAATTCACTGTAAACGTTCTATCTAACGGATTAAACACCGTTGATACTTTCAATATAGGAGTACCATTTTGAACATACCATTCATGCATTTGAGATAAATCCACACCATTTGCATCTGCCATGGCATTTCTAAATTGTTCTACCGTAACCGCTTGACCATCATGGCGTTTAAAGTATAGGTCCATGCCCTTTCTAAAGCCTTCTTTACCCAAAAGAGACTCGTAAAGACGGACGACTTCGGCTCCTTTTTCATACACGGTCATCGTATAAAAGTTGTTCATTTCAATGTAAGACTGCGGCTGTATAGGATGTGACATCGGCCCAGCATCTTCTGGAAATTGATTCGTTCTCAAACGCTTAACATCTTCAATACGCTTAACAGCAGGAGACAGCATATCTGCGGTAAACTCTTGATCTCTAAAAACCGTCAACCCTTCTTTGAGGGTTAATTGAAACCAGTCCCTACAGGTTACTCTATTACCTGTCCAGTTATGAAAGTACTCGTGTGCAATTACTGCCTCAATGCCTTCATAATCAACATCGGTCGCTGTATCAGGTTGCGCCAATACAAACTTAGAGTTAAAAACATTTAACCCCTTATTTTCCATTGCCCCCATATTAAAATCATCAACTGCAACAATCATGTAAATATCTAAATCGTAGATTAACCCAAAACGTTCCTCATCCCACTGCATAGACTTTTTTAAGGAAAGCATGGCATGATCACATTTATTAATATTTTTGGGTTCAACATAGATTCTTAAATCAACATCTCGACCATCTGCGGTATGGTAGCTATCTTTTACACACTCCAAATTACCAGCAACCAACGCAAATAAATAACATGGTTTTTTAAATGGATCTTGCCAAATAGCATAGTGACGATTATTAGGCAAATCACCTGAATCGATTAAATTACCATTTGATAACAACACTTTGTTTTCATCTTTATCGGCAATAATTTTGGTTGTAAACAAAGTCAGAACATCAGGCCTGTCCAAAAAGTATGTAATACTTCTAAAGCCTTCTGCCTCGCACTGAGTGCAATAATTGCCACTGGTTCTATAGAGTCCTTCTAAGGCTGTATTTTCTTGTGGTGCTATCTGAGTAGTGATTTTTAATTCGAATTGAGCCAGTCCTTTAACCGGTATACGTAAACTCTCATCTGTCTGCTCACACTGGTCAATAACATCCTTATCATCAATCATTACTGACAGTAGTTTGATGTTTTCGCCATCAAGTACCATGTCATCCTGTGGTGACAATACCTTAACCTGCATTGTATTTGTTACCCTTGTTGTAAGGGGCTGCAAATCAAACTCTAAAAAGATGGATTGAATATCAAATTGAGGTTTTTGGTAATCTTTAAGGTAGTGAACTACAGGGGTATCGTTTTTCATATATAAACTCAGATAGGTTAAAACAAAAAAGCCTTTCTGCACAACACAGAAAGGCTTTTAAAATATAGCGTGTTTAAGCTAAGTATTCAATTAATATGAAAACTCAGCGCGACGGTTTTTAGCCCATGCCGCCTCATTATGACCTTCATCAACAGGGTTATCTTCACCAAAACTGATTACTGAAATTCTACTTGGGCTCACACCTTCAGCAATCAATGCGTTTTTAACGGCTTGTGCACGACGCTCACCTAACGCCAAGTTATACTCACGTGTTCCACGCTCATCACCATAACCTTTAATCGTTACCGAAACATTTGGTTCTAAGGACATATAATCAGCGTTACCTTTAATTAATTGATAATCTTCTGAACGAATTACAGACTGATCGAAATCAAAATGAACGGATTTACCTTCAATCGTTGCTTTAATTTTTGCTTTTAGTGCAGCTAATTCTGCCGCTTCCCTTTCTGCTGCTGCACGTTTTGCAGCTTCGATATCAGCATCAACCTGAGTTGTTGCAACTTCTTTACTGTCATCTGTTTTTGGTGTAGAACTACAACCGACCAATGCAAAACCTAAAAAACCAACTAAAAATAATTGAGAGATACTTTTTATAGACATAGTCATCATCCTGAATATTTAATAATAATTTAATAATTGTTATTTATTAATATACCTAATTATCGCAAAAACGCTAGTCTAATAATAACTGAATTAACAATTAATTCGCATGAAAACTTTACGTTAGGTAAATTAGACAGTAAAAATAAGCAAAACGATTAGTAAACAACTTGAATAGTTTGTCAAAAAGTCTATAAATGTAAAATTAGATAAAGATAAAAAGACCCCGGCTAAGATAGCCGGGTAAGCGGGCTACATTATGAAAAACGAAAATCTTTAACGTCTTCACAGCTTGATTAGAACATATCTGCTTTAAACATTAATTGATTGAAATCAATTAGACTAGAAATACCCCAAACTCGATATAGCCACCTTACTTTAGGCTAACTCTTTACAAGCCTCACAATTATTTAAACCCGCCGCCTCTTTTAACTTCTCTTCATTAAAAATAACAACTTCTTTCTTTTTCCAGCTTACAATTCGATCGGTATTAAATTTTGCTAAAATTCGCGAAACTGTCTCAGGTGTTAAGCCCAAATATAGAGCTACATCTCTATGCAGAATATTCAATCGAAATTCATCGTATGCGTAGCCACAATTTTTATAGCGTTCAGACATATTGCAAATAAATTGCGCTACCCTTTGATCTGCATTACGTTTTATAAGCAGTTCAGAGTGCATACGACCATCTTGCATTTCCTTACTCATTACAGACATCATCTGTTGATTAAGATTTGGGATTTTTAAGGATAAATCACTTAACTCGTCATACGAGAGATTACACACACTGGTTGAATCTAGTGCAACGGCATTGTACAAATATTCATTCTGTACCAAACCATCAAAACCAATCACATCACCTGGTAGATAAAATCCATGCACAACCTCATCTCCCTTATCAGAATAGGAGTACAATTTAATCACCCCTGCTCTTACGGCATAAACCGAAATAAATTTATCGCCCTCTTTATATAGATGTTGGTTTTTTTCAAAAGGCGACTTACGCTCAACAATTTCATCTAACCGATTGATATCAACTTTATGCAACCCGGAAGGAAAACAAATCTTTTGTAGACCACAATTCAAGCAGCTCGCATTAAATGCCGGTTTCATTTTATTCATAATGAGCCTAATTTATTTAGAGTATTTTTATATTTTTAAATGATTGTATCCAATTGAAATTTCTTTTGACTATTACTTATACAATTTCTTTTTTTGTCTTTATATGCTCATAAAAAGTGAAAAAAATCACATTAATATTACCAAGTATTAATCTGCTTATTTTTTAAGCATTTTAATATTTTATCGCTAGTATAAAGCACTTAAGTCGGTTTTATTAACTTTACACACAAAGTTATCCACAGCTTTTGTGGAAAAGAACTAACCTAAATTTGAATTTCAGCCCCCCCCTACAAATTAAACCTATAACCATTAATATTCAACAAATTAGAAACATATATTAAAGTAATATATAGAGAATAAAATCCAAACTAACGGAATCCATTGTCAAGTAATTTTTTACATTTATTCACTTTTATTCAATAACACAACCATCAACAAGGTTTGAAAGCCTATGTTAAAATTTTATCTAAAAAATAGATGCTGTGAATAACGCATTATTTCACACAGCATATGAGAATTTAAATTATTTATGGAAATGCTATGTCTAAAATTTTAGGGATTGGAAATGCTGTTCTTGACATCATTTTAACCGTCGATCACCATCCAGAAGAAGATGAAGAATTACGAGCTCAAAACAAACAAATTGCGACGGGTGGCAATGTTAATAATACACTTTATGTTTTGAATCAACTTGGACACTCTTCAGATATATGCACCACTATCGCCGCTGATAGTGAATCCAAACAACTATTAAGCGGCCTTAAAGAGCGCAACATTTCTACAGAACATACTCAAAAGTTCATTAAGGGACGCACCCCCTCTTCTTATGTAACATTAAATGCCCAAAATGGGCATCGTACTATTGTGCATTATCGTGACCTTCCAGAAGTGAGTTTTGATTTTTTCGCTAAGATTGAAATCGAAGAGTATGACTGGCTTCATTTTGAAGGACGTAATACAACACAATTACCAGGCATGTTAAATATTGCCAAAACGTTTTTAACACACCAACCAATTTCACTTGAGGTTGAAAAACCTCGTGATGGCATTGAAACCCTATTCCCTAATGTAAACTTAATTATATTTTCGCACCACTATGCCAAAGCTAAAGGCTTTAGTGATGGTCAAGCCTTACTAGAAAGTCTTGAATTACCTAATGCAAATACAGTATGTACATGGGGTAGCGATGGTGTTTGGTTCAAAGCTATTAATAGCGATGTTGAACACATTAATGCTGAGAAAGTCAGCCCCGTTATTGACACTCTCGGTGCTGGTGACACCTTTAATGCAGGCTTAATTCATTCTTTAATTAGCAAGCACAGTTTAAAAGAGGCTGTAATTTATGCTAATAAGTTAGCTGCTAAAAAGTGTCAACAACCAGGCTTGGATAATTTAATGGCCGAACAAGAATCAAACAAAGCTTTAGCCAATATAAAACAACTCAGCAACGCAAAAACAATGGTTGTAAATAGAGATTCAGGTCAATCCTTAGTTCTAATAAAGTACGAAGAAAGCGTACGCTGTTATGTGAATAACTGCCCGCACCAAGATGTACCGTTAGATGAAGCTTATAAAATTGATGTCAATCCGTTTGAAAAAACCATGAAGTGTTCAGTACATGACGCTTATTTTAATATTGAAGACGGCGTTTGTATTGATGGTCCTTGTTGGGATGAATCTTTACAAAGCATTGATGTAAAAGTAGATGAAAATGGTGACATTTTTATTGTTTAGAAACAAGCTTTTACAAAGTTACCAGGCCTGGTAGCTTTGTAAATACTTCTATTAGGAATTAGGTTTAATATGCCGTTAAAACTAGTAATACGCTGTTTAATTCGTTTACTTAGATTTGATATGACGTTGTCTGAATGCTTCATAAACAGTCACGCCCGTGGCAACCGAAACATTTAAACTCTCTACCACGCCTACCATTGGAATCGCTGCCAGGTGATCACATGCTTCTCTAGTTAGGCGGCGTAACCCGCTACCTTCGGTTCCCATTACAATACCAATAGAACCGGTTAGATCATGGTCATAAATAGTTTGTTCTGTTTCGCCTGCCAAACCAATCATCCACATACCTGCTTGCTGCATCTCTTTGATTGTTCTGGTTAAGTTAGAAACAACAAATAACTTAACGTTATCTGCTGCACCAGAAGCCACTTTACGAACGGTTGCATTCATACCAACAGAATTGTGCTTAGGAATAATTACCGCATGCACACCAACCGCATCCGCAGTTCGTAATATCGCACCTAAATTATGAGGATCTTGAACTTCATCTAAAAAGATAAATAATGGATTTGCGGTCTCTTCAATCAGTTTTTTTAAGTCTGACTCTTTTAAATCGGCCTGTTTAGCAACCGTTGCCATAACACCTTGATGATTACCATCAATCTTATTAAAAGCCGATTTTGAGACTAACTCAATATTTAAACCTAAAGACTTAGCTTGATTATGCAAATCTTGCTGACGATTATTTAAACGACCTTTTAAAAAGCTGATAGTAAAAACCGACTGCGGTGACTGCTTGAGAAACTTTTCAATCGCATGCAGTCCGTAAATAACTTCTTGTTTCATTACTCAGCCTTAGGCTTTGTGTTTGAACGCTTCTTTTTACGGTAATAACGTTTTTTACGTTGCGGTTTTTCTTCAGCCGTTGACTGTGCGTCTTCACCAGTAGATTCATCGCCTGTTTTGTCAGTTTCTGGCTCTGCATGCTCTGTTAAGCTTTCAATAAAACGTAAATCTACCTTACGATCATCTAAATTAACCTGAGCAACCTGAACCTTAATTCTGTCACCTAAACGATAAACCTTACCTGTACGTTCACCTTTAAGGCAGTGACGAGCGTTATCGTAATGGAAGTAATCTTCACCCAGTTCAGTAATATGTACTAAGCCTTCAACGTACAAAGGTTGTAACTCAACAAAAAGACCAAAGTTTGTTGCTGCTGAAACAACCGCTTCATATTCACCACCAATACGGTGGGACAAGAACTCACACTTCAAGAAAGTGACAGCATCACGAGTCGCTTCGTCAGCACGTCTTTCTGTATCGGAGCAGTGTTGACCCAAATCCACCATTTGTGAATCATTGTATTCAAAGTTCTCAACACCTTTTTTACTCCACACATGACGAATGGCACGGTGAATTAACAGATCAGGGTAACGACGAATAGGTGACGTAAAGTGCGCATAATGGTCATAATTTAAACCAAAGTGACCTTTATTTTCTGGCTGGTACACGGCTTGATTCATACTTCTCAACAATACAGTCTGAACCAAGTGCTCATGCGGCTCACCGGCAACTTTTTCAGCAACAGCGGCATAATCATGTGCGGTTGGCTCATCACCACCTTCAAGAGTTAGACCAAAATCACCTAAGAAGGTTCTTAAGTTTTTTAGACGCTCTTCCATTGGTTTTTCATGTACACGATAAAGCATTGGCATTTTATGCCATTTAAGGTAACGTGCCGTTGCCACGTTTGCCATTAACATACACTCTTCAATCAACTTATGAGCTTCATTACGGTGTACAGGTACAATTTCTTGAATTTTACGGTTTTCATCAAAAACCATACGTGTTTCTGTTGTTTCAAACTCTAAAGCACCACGTTCAGCACGCGCAACTTTTAGTACTTTGTATAGATTATAGAGTTCTTCAACGTTAGATAACTGGCCCGCAAACTCTTCACGATATTCCGATTTTTCATTCGTCAACATATCGTAAACCTGGTTATAGGTTAAACGCGCTTTAGAGTTCATCACCGCTTGATAAAACTGGCTCTTTTCTAATTTTCCATCTTCGGTAATCATTAAATCTGCAACCATGCATAAACGATCAACATGAGGATTCAAAGAACAAAGTCCATCTGATAACTTAGAAGGCAGCATTGGCACAACACGTTGTGGGAAATAAACCGAATTACCACGTTTATAAGCTTCCTTATCAAGCTCAGTTCCTGGCTTAACATAGTGAGAAACATCAGCGATGGCCACAACTAAACGCCAACCATTTTTACGACGTTTAGCAAAAACAGCGTCATCAAAATCTTTGGTATCTGAACCATCGATAGTCACTAACTGCATGCCACGTAAATCTTTACGACCTTCTAGATCCGCTTCGACGACCTCATCAGGAATTTGCGCTAATTCGGCTTCTAGCTCTTCAGACCAACTATTTGGGATGCCATAAGCATGAATGGCTGAATCAATCTCCATTCCAGCTGACATATAGTCACCTACTACTTCGATAATTTTTCCAATTGGTCCTGAACGTGCAGTAGGCTGATGAAGAATTTCAACTAATACAACTTGCTCTTCTTTTGCTTCTAGTAAGCCATCTTTAGGAATAAAAACATCTTGAGTTATACGATTGTTATTTGGACGAACCCAAGACAGGCCATCTTCATGATTTAAACGACCTAAAATTTGAGTTGTATTGTGCTCTGCAACTTCAACAATAGCACCTTCTTGACGACCACGACGATCTTCACCAATCACCGAAGCAATGACAATATCGCCATGCAATACTTTATGCATCTCTTTTTCAGATAAGAATAGATCTTTACCACCTTCTTCTGGCACTAAAAAACCATAACCATCTGGATGACCTAAAACACGACCTTTTACAAGATCCATTTTCTTTAACAAACCAAACGCTCCGCGGCGATTGCGAATTAACTGGCCATCACGAACCATCGCTTTCATACGACGAGACAAAGCTTCGAAGCGCTCTTCATCATCCTCATCAACATCCACGATCTTAGCTACTTGATACAGTCTTAAAGGTTTTTGAGATTCTTCTAAAGCTTCTAAAATAAACTCACGACTTGGAATTGGGTTTTCATACTTATCAGCTTCACGCTGTGCATGTGGATCCTGTTGACCCGATGTATTTTCTTTACTCACGAATACCATCTAAATGTTAAAAACGTTCCTTGTTTATCACCTAAAAAACTCCACTAAGTGACAAATGTCAGAACGTTAATTATAAAAATTGGCGGTATTATAACAAATAGTTAGAGAACTTTATTGCATTACTGTTAACTCTGCTTTAATTCCTCTTTCTTGTTCTGGATATAGGGCTTGATATAGCTTGTATAAAGCCGACTCAATTGCCTCTTCTAGCACTGGATGATAGAAAGGCATTTTAATTAAATCTAATACCGTCATATTCTGCTCTACAGCCCAAGTCAATAAATGCGTGAAGTGTTCAGCATGAGGCATCACAATTTCACCACCAATTAGACGCCTTGTCTGTTTATCTCCATACAAACAAATAACACCATGATCTTCTGCCATTACAATTGCACGACCATTACTTTTTTCTAAGTTAAAACTTACTACTTCTGTTTTAGAAAAATCTAAATCACGGTAATTTGCACCAAAAAATCCAATATCTGGATCAGTAAATGCAATACCTAATGGTGTTTTTCTTTGATAAGCGGTTACTTCAGGGTAAGAGATTGCATTTAACACCGCAATCTTGCCTTCATGAGCGGCCTCATGCAAAATTGGTCTATAAGCATTTACATCCCCTGCAATAAACAGCGGCTTATCTTCAATCTGCATTGTATTAATATCAAAACTTGGCATTCCTTGCTCATTCAAGTTAATACCTGCTTGCTGCAAATCTAAGTTGTCAATATTTGGGCGTCTTCCTAAAGAAGCGAGCACGGCATCTACTTCAAACGACTCATTCTCTAACTTAACTAAAACACCTGTTTCTGTGTTTTCTAATTTGGCAGCCGCCCCCAAATGAATTGGAAACTCCTGCTTAAACAACTCAATCGCTTTATCTATCGCAGAGGGCGCTGACAGGCCTCCAACCGTTTTTAGCATTTCAAAACCAATCACTTCAACCCCCAATCTAGACAACGCTTGCCCTAACTCTAAACCAATAATGCCCAAACCCACTACCGCAATACGTTTTGGCAATTTCGGCAACTCAAAAATCTCATCACTGGTTAACAGCTTGTCACCTAGCGCTTTCCATGGTTCAGGTACAACAGGTCTTGAACCGGTTGCAATAATCACTTTTTCAGCCTGAATCTTTTCACCATTAACTTCTATTTGATTTGGCCCAATAAAACTCGCGTAGCCATCAATAAATTGTCCCTCTTTTAAGGTTGCCGTTGATCCTGACTGCACACCATTTGTAAAACGATCTCTTAACCTTCTAACTCGTTCTAAGACCTTGACCGTATCAACCTGTAAACTTTCACCACCTTCAAGACCAAACTCACTTAAAGCATTACGTTTATGAAACAAGTTGGCGGATTGAATCATCGCTTTAGAAGGCATACAACCGACTCTAGCGCAAGTTGTACCTAATGGGCCTCCGTTGATAATGACAAAATCATCGGTCTTTTTACGAATTTCATCCATTGCTGTTAAACCTGATGTACCAGCACCTAGAATTACACATTCAACCTTTCGCACGTCCCTTCCCCTTAGCTTCAAGCTTTAAAATTTACTATTCGTTGTATGATTTTATCTACATTTACCTTAAAACAGGCTAAAGAATCCGTTCTAAACAAAAAAATGATTAAAAAAATTAACTCATATCATTAAAGCATGACTCTTGCATTCCAAACCTCTACCTATTTTTGACAAAAATAGCATATAAACAGCCTCAATAATTTCTTATCAACTACCTAATAAATTTGGGCTTTTATTCGCTAGATAACTCTAATAGAATATGCCTAAACAATTCTTTTAGGATAGGCTTTTGCATAAGTCAATTTTCTCAACGCGTATCGCACCTATGATTTCAAGCATAATCATTTTGTGGTTAATGGCTTTTAGTCAAGCATTGCTTGCGGAAACTGACGCACAAACCGTAAGTGAAATGATTAACAAACCTTTTATAGGCGACCTTAAAGAGATTAGAGAGAGACGAATTTTAAGAGTACTTGTTAGCTATAATCGAACCAATTTTTTTCACACCAAGCGTGGCGACCGCGGCATTGAACACGATTTAATGAAAGAGTATGAAAAATACATTAACCGTGGCCCTAGAAAAAAACGCTATAAAACGCACATTGTATTTTTAGCCCGTCCATTTGAACGATTAATTCCTGACCTAAAGGCAGGTCTTGGGGACATTGTTGCTTCTGGTTTAACCATTACACCAGAGCGTCAAGCATTTATAGATTTTTCAGAACCTTATATCAAAGATGTCAAAGAAATACTTGTCTCAAACACCAACAATCCAGCCCCTAAAACCTTACAAGAACTTTCTGGAAAGCAGATTATTGTTGTTTCAAATAGTAGCTACATCATCCATATAGAAAAGATGAATCAAGCTTTAGGGCGCCTTGGATTACCTGCCATTGAAGTTGTTAAAGCCAACCCTCTTCTTGAAGCTGAAGATCTTTTAGAAATGGTTAATGCAGGGCTGTTTGACTATACCGTTGTTGATAGTCATATCGCAGAAATTTATAAAAAAATATACCCAAAGATTCGTTTACAAGAAGACTTTATTTTTTACCATGGCGGTAAAATTGCATGGGCAATCAATAAAAACCTACCCCAACTCAAAAACTCCTTAGACGAGTTTGTTAAAGCCTATGCAAAACCAGGAAAACTACTTGGCAACAGCGTCTTTAAAAAATATTTCAAAAATCCTTTCTGGATTAAACAGCCCCTGTCATTAAGTGCATTAAACGAAACACCCTGCTTGCAATATTATTTTCAAAAATACGCTGAATTCTTTGATTTTGATTGGTACTTAATTGCATCCCAAGCCTATCAAGAATCAGGTTTTAAGCAAAACTTAAGAAGCCATGCTAATGCAGTTGGCATCATGCAAATTAAACCTTCTACGGCTAAATCAAAAATTGTCAACGTTCCTAATATTCACAATCTTGAAAACAACATTTTAGCGGGAACAAAATACCTAGCATTTATACGTGATTATTATTTTGACAAACCGGAATATTCGAAGGAAGACAAAATTAACTTTACACTTGCCGCATACAACGCAGGGCCTGGAAGAATTCGTAAACTGCAACGTATTGCAAAAGCCAAAGGCTTAGATCCTCATAAATGGCATTACAACGTAGAAGTAATTGCAAGAAATAAAATTGGTCACGAAACGGTTGATTATGTGACTGAAATTCAAAAAACGAAAATCGCATTAAAACTGTCAAAACAACTCGCAGTGAAAAAACACCAACTAAAAGAGCAAAAAATTGAACAGCATTTTGAAAAAAATGCATTAAAAACCAAAACGATTCATAACAATAACGTTAAAAACCGTGAACATCTTCTTGATATCAAAAACTCGCCTTTTGAGTAGCTCACAAGCTTGAATTGTTCGTTCAAGAATTCAAGTAAAAACAGAAAATATCTTAGACTCTACTAATAAACGACTGATACAAAACGTTCACTTAGATGTATTGGGACGATAGACACGCACATTCTTATAACCTGCATCCCTTAAATATTGAGCGTGTAACTGACTCATAACACCTTTTTCACAATACAACAGATACTGTTCCGACTGATTCAAGGTTTTAAATGTTCTATTTAATTCATTAAAAGGAATATTCATACTTTCAATACTTAATGGAGCATGAGAAATCTCAGACTCTCGACGAATATCAATAACCTTTGCTCCCAATGGTTCGTTAACCACCTCCACTGGAGCCGCTGTATTCACATCTTCAACAATCTTATCGACTGGAATGGTTACCGATTGTTCCACCGCTCTTTCAAGCACATCATAATTAAAACGACTGGCTTCTTTTTCCATTCTAGTAAAAGAAGCGTTTGTTACTGGATTTTTAGAAATCACGCCACAGTATTCAGGCATATTTTCAGCAAATTGACGTGTACCTATGCTATCAGCAATTTCAATAATTTCTGGCTTATTCATGGTTGCCAAAGGTCTTAAAATTAGCTTCTCAGACACCTCATCAATAACCGCTAAGTTGCGCAATGTTTGGCTACTTACCTGCGCCACACTCTCCCCTGTTACTAATGCATCAATACCCATAACATCAGCTAATTTTTCAGAAGCCATAATCATCAATCGTTTTAAAGTCACGCCCATATAACTTTCATGCGTAGACCTAAAAATCTCTTCAACAACTTCCTCAAATGGCACTGAAACAAACTGAACCCTATGTGAAGCACCAAACTGACTCCACAAATACAGTGCAACTTGCTTAACACCCACTTCGTGCGCTGCACCACCTA
The DNA here is from genome assembly GCA_030826915.1 of Thiomicrospira sp. Taxonomy (GTDB): domain Bacteria; phylum Pseudomonadota; class Gammaproteobacteria; order Thiomicrospirales; family Thiomicrospiraceae; genus Thiomicrorhabdus. Next base: position 34,783 of record JAUUDE010000030.1, on the reverse strand, counting down.
AATTAAAGAAAACAAAGTGGGTTTTAAGGCCACGTTTCATTGTTAAGTAGCTGGCCACCGTCGAATCAAACCCGCCAGACATGAGTGATAAAACATCACCTTGAGTACCAATAGGAAACCCACCCAGGCCTGCTTGCCTTCTAGTGATGATATTTAACGTGTTTTGATTCAATTCAAATTCAATTTTTACTTGTGGATTTTTTAAATCTACACCAGCAGGGTTACCATGCTCAAACATGTAAGCACCCACATAACGTTCAATTTCAAACGAGGTTGCTTCATGCTCACCACTGCGCTTGGCTCTAACAACAAAAGTTTTACCTTCAATTAGATTTAATTGATGTTCAGCGACTTTCTCCGCAATACGCTCTAAATTTTCACCCGTATCGAACTGAATAACTTCTAAGTACTGTTCTACGCCTGGTGTTTGTCGCAGAACTTTACGAACCGCATCTGCCAAACCATCTTCAACCTGAACCTCTATTTTGTCCCAAAAACGTTTTACCTCAATGGACTTATCTATTCTATAAAGTAAAGTTCGAAGGTTATCGCTTAACATACTTACCATACGTTTTTTGACTGGTCCGCCCTTAATCATAATCTCAGGAAATAATTTAACGATAAACTTCATAACTTTACTCTTAATCCATTTGTGTTCGAAAAGAACATACATTAACTCTTTAACATCTCATTATACCATTCTCAGGCAGATAAAACGGCAGCGATAAATTACAAAAAACCCATAAAGGGTCAACCTACAAACAGGACTAGAATAGAAGTTAATCTTTTCTTATAGAGATATTACATTGATATACATCGCCCGTGCGTGTTAAAATTAAAAGGTTTATTATTTCAATATTTATTACAGAGAGATCCTCGATGAAAAGATTAGATCAAGTACTATCTAACGACGGCGTTAACGCTGAACTAGAACTCGTTATCAAAGACGTAATGGTTGCATGTAAAGACATCGCATACAAACTAAGTCAAGGTGAATTAGCTGGTATCTTAGGCGCAACTGAAGACGAAAACGTTCAAGGTGAAACACAAAAGATGTTAGATGTTATCTCTAACGATCTTTTAAAAGACATCTTAGTTGCTAACCCATACGTTCGTGGTGTTGGTTCTGAAGAAGAAGATTACACAATCGCAGCAAACGCTGATGGTAAGTACCTAGTTACTTTCGATCCTTTAGACGGTTCTTCAAACATCGATGTTAACCTTTCTGTGGGTACCATCTTCTCTGTACTAGAAGCTCAAGATGATACATCTGGCGATAACCAAGAAGTATTTCTACAAAACGGTCGCAAACAAGTTGCTGCTGGTTACGTTCTTTACGGTCCATCTTCTTTATTAGTAATGACAACAGGTAACGGTGTTAACTTATTCACTTTAGACACAAACATCGGTGAATTCGTTTTAACAAAAGAAGCTCTACAGATTCCTGAAGACACAGCAGAATTTGCTATTAACATGTCTAACCAGCGTTTCTGGGAACCAGAAATGAAGCAATACATCGATGACTGTCTACAAGGCGAAGAAGGCCCTCTAGGTAAGCGTTACAACATGCGTTGGGTTGCTTCTATGGTAGCTGAAGTACACCGTATTCTTATCCGTGGTGGTATCTTCATGTACCCTTATGATAACCGTGATCCATCAAAGGCTGGTAAGCTTCGTCTAATGTATGAAGGTAATCCAATGTCTATGATTGTTGAACAAGCTGGTGGTGCTTCTTCTACAGGTCGTATGGATATTATGGACGTTGCTCCTCAAGGAATTCACGACCGTGTTCCAGTTGTACTTGGTTCTAAAAACGAAGTCGCTAAAGTGGTTGCATACCATAACAAATAAGCCTATTTAGCTTATTGAATATAAAACACCCGCTAATGCGGGTGTTTTGCTTTTAACAAAAATTAAGGAAAATAAAATGGGATATTCAGCAGTTCCTGCGGGTAAAGATGTGCCTAATGACGTAAATGTTATTATTGAAATTCCTGCATTTGCAGCGCCAGTTAAGTATGAAGTAGACAAAGACACCGACCTTGTATGGGTTGACCGCTTACAAGGCGCAACAATGTCTTACCCTGCTAACTATGGTTACATTAACGACACTTTGTCTGACGATGGTGATCCAGTAGATGTATTAGTTGTTACTCCACACCCTCTTTTAGTTGGTTCAGTTATTCGTTGTCGCCCAATTGGTATCTTTAAAATGACGGATGACGGTGGTGAAGATGCAAAAGTTATCGCTGTTCCAGTTGATAAACTTACACCAATTTACTCAAACATCGAGAAAGTAGAAGACATTCCTCTTTTAAAAGAGCAAGTTGAACACTTCTTTAGCCACTACAAAGATCTTGAACCTGGAAAATGGGTAAAAGTAGATGGTTGGGGCGATGTTGAAGATGCGCGTACAGAAATCTTAAATGGTGTTAAAGCCTACCAAGCAAAATAAAGTTATTCTCACTTATTTTGCTATTAAAGCCCTCTTATTGAGGGCTTTTTCATTTACTAAGTACAAAAGCTTATCAAATTCACCCCTACCAATACCGTTAATGCTAAATAGCTTTCTAGTTAATAATCTAATCAGAATTTTCTGATATAATACCGAGCAATTTTGTTTAGAAAACTGAGAGTAAAAATGGCAGCGGAAATTCGTGATAAGCATTTAAGAGCACGCGTTAAATTACTGGGGAAAATTCTAGGAAAAGTCATCACTTCACAAGTAGGTGAAGAGACATACAATGCAATTGAAAAGTTGCGTACAGGTTACATTCAACTGCAAACCAATGATGATCCCGCTCTGCGCCAAGAACTTAAAGAGTTTATTGAATCTCGCGATGCTGAAGAACTTAATCTAATCATTCGTGCTTTCAACCTTTACTTTAGTTTAGTAAACCTAGCAGAAGAAGAGAATCAGTATTACGAAAGACAAAGTCAATTAAAGTCAGACGGCCCTCTCTGGACAGGTTCAGTTTTAAACACAGTAAGCGAATTCAAAGAACAAGGCATGAACGCCTCTCAGGTTCAAGAACTACTAAATAAATTGCATTACATCCCTGTTTTCACCGCTCACCCAACAGAGTCAAAACGCCGTTCAGTGATGGATAACCTAAGAAGAATATTCTTAGATATCGGCTCTCTAAACGAAGCAGATACCTACAATAACGAGTACGTCAAAGAAGCGCTATACCAGCAGTTGGAATCACAGATTCAAGTACTCTGGCAAACAGATGAAGTTCGTCGTCAAAAGCCAACAGTTGAAGATGAAATTCGTAATGGTATCTACTATTTCCGAAAATCACTCTTTGATGCCGTACCAACAGTTTATCGCTATATGGAACGTGCTCTAGCTAAACACTACCCTGACGATAATATCGAAACACCTAATTTTCTTACTTTTGGTTCTTGGATTGGTGGTGACCGTGATGGAAACCCTTTTGTTACTCACGACACAACAGTTAACGCACTTTTATTGCAAAGCCGCGCGGTAATCTATGAATACCAAAAACGTATTTTTGATTTAAGCTCAAAACTGACGCAATCTCGCTACCTTTGCGATATTTCACAGAAAATAATCAAGCGATCAACTATTGTTGATGCAGACTTAATTAAAGCCGTCTTCAAAAAACGTCCCGATCGATTCAAAGATGAACCTTACCGTCGCTTTTTATATATTATGGAAGGCCGCCTTAAGAAAAACCTGGCTTATATAGAAGCTTGGATTAATGGCGAAAAACAAGAAAAAAGTTCTTTTGCCTATCAATCTGAAGATGAGTTACTTGAAGATTTAGAATTAATCTACGACTCTTTATGTAATCACGGTGATGAAAACGTTGCTAATGAAGATTTACAAGATTTAATTCGCTTAGTAAAAACATTTGGCTTCTACTTAATGCGCCTAGATATTCGTCAGGAATCTAATGTCCATACCGATGCCGTTGCTGACCTACTTTCACACGTAGATATTGATTACAACAGCTTGAGCGAATCTGAAAAACTAGAATTACTTGCTAAGCATGTAAGCTCTGCAACGATTATTGATACACAGCATCTTGCTTTACAAGATATGACTAAAGAGGTGCTGGAAGTATTTAATACTGTCCGAGAAATGCGCAAAGAGATCAGTCCTAAAGCCTTTAACAACTATGTCATCTCAATGACGCATGAAGCCAGCCATGTGATGGAAGTACTGTTCTTAGCACACCAAGCTGGTTTAGCAGGTTATAACGCAGGCGAAGCTTACTGTGACCTTCAAATTTCACCTTTATTTGAAACCATTGAAGACTTGGAGCACATTGTCCCTGTTACAGAATCTCTGTTTGAAAACCCAACATATAAAGCACTGCTTCAGAGTTCTGGTAATGAACAAGAAATCATGTTGGGTTACTCTGACTCTGCAAAAGACGGTGGTAACCTCGCTTCTGCTTGGAGTTTATACCAGGCTCAACAACAAATTATGAAACTTGCTGATACCCACCAAATCGACTGCCGTTTATTCCATGGTCGTGGTGGAACTGTTGGTCGTGGTGGAGGCCCAACTCACTTTGCAATCCTGTCTCAGCCTACAGGAACAGTACGCGGTTCAATCAAATTTACTGAGCAAGGTGAAGTTTTATCTTATAAATACAGCAACTCTGAAACTGCGATGTATGAACTTTCTTTAGGTGTCACTGGCTTAATGAAGGCCAGTACTTGCCTAGTTCAGGAGATTGTTGAAGACAAACCTGAATATTTAGATTACATGCAGACGCTGGCTAAAGATGGTGAGCATAACTATCGAGAACTAACCGACAATACGCCAGGTTTCTTCGAATTCTTCTACGAAGCAACCCCTGTCACTGAAATCGGTCTATTAAACATTGGCTCACGCCCTTCTCACCGTAAAAAGGGGAACTTATCTAAAGCCTCTATTCGTGCCATTCCATGGGTATTCGGCTGGGCTCAAGCTCGCTTGACTTTCCCTGCATGGCAAGGCACTGGTTATGCTTTGGATAACTGGATTAATCAACATGGCGATAGCCAGTTAAAAGAGATGCATGAAAATTGGCCTTTCTTTAGAGCGCTTATCAGTAATATTCAGATGGCCTTATTCAAAACAGATTTAGATATTGGTCATGAATACAGTAAGCTTGGCAAAAACCAAGTAGAAGCACAAAAAATTTACAATATGATTGCTGAAGAACATCAGCGCTCTAGTAATAGAATCTTAGAAATTACCGGTAATGAGTACTTAATGGCGGAAACACCCGCTCTTGCTCTGTCTTTAGCTCGACGCAACCCATACTTGGTTCCGTTAAATAATATTCAGATTGTTTTATTGGAGCGTTACAAATCTGACTCTACTACAGAAGAAGAAAAAGAATTGTGGCTAACACCTCTTCTAAACAGCATTAATGCGATTGCTGCTGGTATGCGTAATACGGGTTAATTAAATAGATAAGCTAATCACTCATAATCAACCTCGCTTAAGCGGGGTTTTTTATGATTAGAATTTTTATAAAATAACAGTATAATAACCAGCTTAAATAATTTTTCGCTGTTTAAGATCTTACATCTAGATCATAAACTGAGTAATGGTGATCCCATTCTTCGATTTAAAGAGAACAATATGCAAGTAACGCTACTAAAATCAAAATTACACCGTGTCACCACCACACATGCTGAATTAGACTATGAAGGTTCATGTGCGATTGATGGCTACTTATTGGAAGTGGCCGGCATTCGAGAATACGAACAGATTCAAATTTATAACGTTACCAATGGTGAACGCTTTACGACTTACGCGATTAAGGCGGAAAATTATAGTGGTATTATCTCTGTTAACGGTGCGGCAGCTCATAAAGCTAACCCAAAAGATTTGTTAATTATTGCAACCTATGCCTCTATGGAGGAAGCTGAAGCTGATAACTTTAAGCCAAAGATGGTATATTTTGATGAAAATAACAATATCACGCACACCCGTAATACGATTCTTACTCAAGCTTCTGATATATCAAAAGCAAGTTAGATTTTATCGAGACACCCTTAAAAAAGCTGACCTTACGTCAGCTTTTTTCGTTTTTGTACGCCTGTATCTTCTCTAACTTGCAATCATTTAGGCCTAAATTCTTCTGGCGTGATCCGTATTTCAACTCTACGATTTTTTGCATAATCCAAAGCTGTATTACCCCTTGATACAGGCTCTGTATCAGCCAATCCAATTGCTTGGGCCTGCTCTGGTTTTACAATATTAGTTTTAACCAATTGCTCAATAACACTCGCGGCTCTTGCACTAGATAATTCCCAGTTTGATTTAAAGCGCCCACCTGATACAGGCCTACTATCTGTATGACCAATGGCCTGTATTGCAACTTTCTTATCTTTAAAATCATAAAACTTGTGTAACAATTCTAGGAAGCGTGGTTTAAGTTCCGCTCTTCCTGGATCAAATGCAATTTGCTCTGGAAAAACAAGGCGTACTTGGTTTGACTCTTCATCATACTGAATCTTAATATCATTGTTTAAGCCCCCTTTAGAGTAGGTCTCAATCAAACTTTCATACAAAGGTTTAAGGTCAAGCGTGGAACTTTTCTCAACCTTTACAATCGGGGCTTGTTCAGAATCTTTAGCTTTATTTTCAGAATCACCCTCAATTTTGAGCTGTAATTACTGAAAGAATTGCTCTTGTTCTGGTGTTAGCTCACTTCCATTTCCTAAAGCCTCAGTGAGTGATTCCACTACCGCTTTATATTTTGGAACATCTATTGAAGACATCGCATACAACAAAACAAAAAAAGCCATAAGCAATGACATTAAATCGGCAAATGTAGCCAACCATGCCGGACAAGACTTAGCTTTCTTGGACACCGGTCTTTTACCTTACCGTTAATCTGTAAAAAAGGAGCTAATAAGTCGCGCATTACGGCAGGATTATGCCCCTGTCCAATACTGTCAATGGCTTCAATGATTAACATCTCTCTATCAGACTCATTTTGTGCCCAAGATTCAATCTTGTCTGCAATTGGCAAGGCTACTAAGTTAGCTATCATTGCGCCATAAAGCGTTGTTAACATGGCAACCGCCATAGCAGGTCCAATAGCTGATGGATCACTTAGATTGGATAACATTTGTATCAAACCAACCAGAGTACCAATCATACCAAATGCGGGTGCCGCCTCTCCAATTGAGCGAAATACACCAGCACTGGTTTCCGCTTTTTCCATTAGTAATCTATTCTTTTCACGTAAAGTTTGTTTAACTAATTCATGTGAATAACCGTCGATTAGCATACGTACGCCGCTATTATAAAATTCATTTTTGATTTCGTAGTTCTCCATTGCCAACATACCTTTAGCGCGTACTAACCTCAACAAATCTTCGGTTATATCAACAATTTCATTAAAGTCTTTCACCTCTGAATTCACTTTCAGTACATTAAAAGACATACCCCATGCTTTAAAACTATCAGCCATGGAATAACGAATCATGGTTGCGGCAATTGTGCCCCCAATTACAATCATAAGCCCTGGCAAGTTAACAAACATGGAAATAGAAGAATCAACAGCCATTGCAATTAACACAATAGCTATCCCAGCGACAAGACCAATTAACGTTGAAAAGCTCATAAATAGTTTCTGTTTAGTATTTCATTTAAAATTTAATTACATTTAGATTTTAAGTTAGGCATACGCTATGACTAACAAATTTATTAAATGTTAAGCAAAACATTGTCCAAAAGGCGTGTTTTACCAAGACGTGCCACAGCAAGAATAACCCGTTCTTTTTCAAAGGGCGTGGCTTCTTGCAAAGTTTTGCTATTACAAACCCGAACATAATCTACTGAATCAAACCCTGCTGCCAACAATTGTGCTGTAGCTGCCTGCTCTAATTCTAAAAAGTTTAGATTACCTGATTGAATAGCAATGGCGAGATCTTGAAGCGTAACAAACAATTTAGGCGCAATATTTCTTTGTTTGTTTGTTAGATATTGATTTCTTGAACTTAAAGCCAACCCATCCGCATCTCGTCCGATTGGTGCAGAAATAATCTCAATTGGCATGGCTAACTCTTCAACCATAGTTTTAATTACGGCCAATTGCTGATAATCCTTTTGTCCAAAAACTGCTTTATCTGGCTGCACCATATTAAATAGCTTATTTACAACCGTTGTTACACCATCAAAATGCCCAGGACGACTTTCACCTTCTAGCAAGCCTGTTAACTTTTCGGGCACTTGCACCTTAGTTTGCTGAATTCCATTAGGATACATTGCATCGACAGAAGGGTAAAACACCGCATCCGTTTGCAAATCTGATAATTTTGATTGATCCAATTCAAAAGTGCGAGGGTAACTATCAAAGTCTTCATTCGGACCAAATTGCATTGGGTTTACAAAAATACTTACCACAACTTTATCGCAAGTTTGCTGAGCAATTTTAACCAAACTCAAATGGCCGGCATGCAAATTGCCCATTGTTGGCACAAAGCCAACGCTGTGCCCTGCTTTTTTCCAAGCTGTTACTTGCTGACGTAAATCATGAACTTGTTTAAAAATTTGCATAAATAAACCTGCATCAAGCCTTTTTATATAGAATCGTTTGTAATTGGAAGCTTGGCTTGAACGAAGTTCAAGCTCAAAATAAGATAATATTTTTTGAATAAGATTAAAAACTTAAACTATCCAACCAAATGCTTGTCAGCAGGGAATACTCCTGCCTTAACCTCAGTAACATAGTTAGATAGCGCAACCTGTATTGAATCGGACTGCTCCATAAAATTCTTAGCGAATTTAGGTGCTTTACCCACTGTAATACCCAGCATATCGTTGATAACCAAAACCTGGCCACTCGTCCCTTTTCCAGAACCAATACCAATAACAGGAATATCTAATTGCTGGGTAATTTCTTTTGCTAAATTGGCTGGCACGCATTCTAAAACAAGCATCTCCGCGCCCGCATTCTGTAAGGCGATGGCTTCACTTAACAAACGCTGAGCAGACTCACTATCTTTGCCTTGCACCTTATAACCATACTTTTCTACCGACTGAGGTAACAAACCTAAATGACCACAAACAGGCACACCTAGTGAGGAGAGTGCCGCTACGGATTCTAAAACACGTTGCCCCCCTTCCAGTTTAACCATATTGGCACCACCCTCTTTCATCAAACGTGCAGCACTTTCTATAGTTTGTTGTGATGTTGTATCGGACATAAAAGGTAAATCTGCAATACACCAGGCCTGGTTGTTTCCACGCTGAACCATCTGAGTGTGATAGACCATTTCGTCTAAGGTTACAGGTAGTGTTGTATTATGACCTTGCACAACCATACCTAATGAATCCCCAACCAAAATCACTTCCACACCAGCTTGAGCAACCCAAAAAGCCAAGCTAGAATCATAAGCCGTTAAACAAACAATCTTATCATTGTCTTGATGCATTTTTTTAAGCTTAGAAAGAGTGATAGGCATAACATTTCCTGAATAAGAGAGTTTGTGTTGAAAACACAGTGTCTAGATTTAAAAGATAATATTATAGGGATTATATAGGGAACTGCTTAATTATCTAAATTCTAATCAGTGACTTAACGCAATTAAATAAGATTCATCAAGCGTATTAATTAAATTTTGAATATTACCAAACTCAGGAATAACCAGGCCTGGTGCAATTTCAGCTAATGGAATTAATACAAAATCCCTAAAAGTAATCTGTGAATGTGGAATCGTTAAGTGCTCTGAATGGATGACTTCATCAGCAAACAGTAAGATATCCAAATCAATTAAACGCTCACCCCAGTGTCGTTTTTTAATTCGACCCTGTTCTATCTCAATTTTTTGAAGTTTCTCTAATAGTTCAAAGGCAGACAAGCCTGTTTGAATTTGACACACCGCATTAACAAAGTCAGGTTGATCTTGAGGCCCTAAAGGTTTTGAGCCATAAAAAGAGGAGACTTTAACTAATTTAGTAGATGTAATCTTATCAATAGATTGTAGAGCTGTATTTAACTGCTCTACAGGATTAGCTAAATTACTTCCTAATCCAATATAAACGGTGGTATTTGACATAACTAAATCTTAATTAGTAAATAGGGAACACATAGAAACTTAAGATTTTGATTCTGCTGACTGACTACGTTTACGATAAAAATTTCGATTGCGGCGTACACGTTTTTTACGTCGTGGTTTTTCAACCGAATTAGCAAACGCAACTTGTTCTACAGGATCTTTTTCTTGGTAATCCGTCCACCAATCAAAAATAGATACTACATCACTTTCACCAGCTGCAGCTCTAACACCTAAAAAGTCATAAGCCGCTCTAAAGCGAGGATGTTCTCTTATTTTTTGAGCTCTATCACCGTAACGCTTTGGTAAACGATGCTGCAAATTCCAAATATCACGCATTTGAGCGGTAAATCGCTTAGGAATGGCTGTACGTTTAATTTGTTGTTCAATCACATCATTCGCGGCAGCATAAAAGGCATCTTGGTGTGCAAAGCCTTCATCAAGAAATTGTTGCTTACGTTGTAACATCGGCTCCCATAACATGGCGGCAAATAAAAAAGCTGGGTTTACTGACTTACCATCTTGTATTCGGTTATCGGTACTTTTTAAAGCCTCAATCACTAACATTCTAGGAAAACCATCTTTTTCCTCAGATAAAACCTGTTCGGTTAATGGGAATAAATGTTCAAATAAACCGTAATGGCGTAATTTTTCAAACACTTCAATCGCGACTCCGCTATGGAAGAGCTTTAACACTTCTTCAAACATACGAGCATTCGATACATCTTGTAATAAAGGTGCTAACTTAGTAATTGGTTTCTCTGTTTTTTTCTCAATTTTAAAACCCAGTTTGGCCGCAAAACGAATAGCACGAATCATTCTTACTGGATCTTCACGATAACGTGTTTTAGGGTCACCAATTAAACGTAACTGACCTTTTTCAATATCTTGTAACCCACCGGCATAATCGGTAATAGAAAAAGTTCTAATATCGTAATACAAAGCGTTAACAGTAAAATCTCTACGCCAAACATCTTCTTCAATCGTGCCGTAAACGTTATCTCTAACTAATCGCCCGCTATCATCCACTTGTCTTGCTGGCCCAGATAATTTGCCTTTGCGACCAAATCGATCTTTACGACCTCCGCCATCACCCTGCCCTCGAAAAGTGGCTACTTCAATAACCATTCGCCCAAATCGTACATGCGCCAGTCTGAATCTACGGCCAATCAAACGACAACGCTGCTTAAATACTTGTTTTACCTGATCGGGTTCAGCATCGGTAACAACATCAAAATCTTTTGGTTCTATGCCTAACAATAAATCACGAACACAGCCACCAACTAAATAACCATCATAGCCACCACGCTTTAAACCATAAAGTACGTCTAATGCCGACTTATCAATTTGTTTACGTGAAATACCGTGCTTTTTACGTTTAACAATAATGGGAGAGGTTTTGCCTAATGGACGCTGTTCAGGAAGCTGTTTTGCCCTTGAGAAAAAGGCACTGATTTTACGAATAATTCGTTGCATATATGAGTATTAATTTGTATCTAAAATAGAGAGTTTTATTTTAGCGTGTTTTGCAGATACTGCAATGAATTCCCCGTATTTTTAAGGTTTTATAAATGATTAGACAACTTCTTGCCATATTTAAGGCCTATTTACTCATAAACAGCCTCTCAATTTAATCAATAACATGCGATGTAATACAGTGAAATTTCTTGATTTAATCAATCCTCTACATTCATATATAGACCCTTAGTCAATTACGTGTGACAATAAAATTGATTTACATACATTCCTGGCTCAAAAAATTCTTAAGGCTCATTCATGACTCAACTTAAACATCCTGTTATTTCTTTTACATTGGTATTTTTACAATTTGCCCTAATTGCGGCCTTACTGTTAGTTCTTCCCCTTAATATGCAACGTACAGTTTTGATCATTCAGGCCATTGCGATTATTATTGGCCTATGGGCAATACTGGTCATGCATATTGGTAACTTTAATATCGTGCCTGACCCACGGCCAGATATGGAATTAATCACAGTTGGCCCATATCGTTATATTCGCCACCCAATGTATTTTTCTATTATTCTGTTCTTTTTCCCTCTCGTTGCTTTAGATTTAAACTGGATGAGCCTTTCAATCTATTCCAACTTATGCATTATTCTGTTTATAAAATTGAGCTATGAAGAACACCTGTTAGTTGAAAAGCTAAATGACTACAGCGAATATCAGAAAGTCACTAAAAAACTCATTCCATTTGTACTTTGATTTCCTCTCAGAAAGAATCGAGTTTTAAGCTAGTTATTCCGCCCATAAAATGAGAAAATAACGCCCACAAAAATGCTTGAACCGCCCTACAAGGCCATTAATTCAAAAAAATAAGACTTTCTATGACAAACTCAAAACCTACGCTGTTAAGCGGTATTCAGCCATCTGGCGATTTAATGATTGGTAACTATATCGGCTCAATTAAAAACTGGGTAAAAATGCAGGACGATTACAACTGCTTATTCTCACTGGTTAATATGCACGCCATTACCGTTGAACAAGATCCAACAGAACTTTATAACCGTAGTTTAGACTTTGTAGCTTTGTATTTAGCAGCTGGAATTGATCCTAATAAAAGCACCGTATTCATCCAGTCGCATGTTCCTGAGCACTCTGAACTGGCTTGGATTTTAAACTGTTCAACCTACATGGGTGAACTAAACCGCATGACCCAATTTAAAGACAAGTCACAAAGGCACTCGCAAAACATCAATGTTGGTCTTTATGACTACCCTGTTTTAATGGCGGCAGATATTCTTTTATACCAAACAGAGATGGTGCCAGTAGGTGCGGACCAAAAACAGCATTTGGAATTAACACGCGACTTAGCAACGCGTTATAACAATCGTTTTGATAGAGAAATTTTTAAAGTTCCAGAGCCATTCATTCCACCAACCACATCGGGTGGACGAATTATGAGTCTGCAAGATCCACTTTCTAAAATGTCAAAGTCTGATGAAAACAAAGGCAACTTTATTGGCCTACTAGATGACCCAAAAACGATTATCAAAAAATTCAAGAAGGCGACTACGGATTCTGGTTCAGAGATTTACTATGATCTAGAAAACAAACCGGGTGTTTCTAACCTATTAACCATCTATTCGGTCATTAGCGGTAAATCTATTCCTGAAGTAGAGGAACATTTTGAAGGCAAAATGTATGGCCATCTAAAAGTTGAACTTGGTGAATTGGTTGTAGACTATCTTGAGCCAATGCAAAGCCGATTCCATGAAATTCGTGGCGAAGAAACAGAACTACGTAACATCTTGAAAAATGGTGCCGAAACCGCACGTGAACAAGCACAGCAAACGCTAAAAACGGTACATGAAGCGATTGGATTTGTTTTACCGTAATCATTAAAACTACAATTAAATACTCTTTAAGCCTCGTTATTACGAGGCTTTTTTGTGCAAGATTAAAACAATTCAATCAACAAACTAACCAGGCCTGGTTAGTTTGTTGGCTTTTTAAAAAACAGCTTATAAGCGTTATCATAAGCCATTTTTTTCGACACTTCTGATGGCAAGTCGTCTAACCAATCATGAATATCCTTAACAACTGAATCAAAGGTATTCCACCTATTCACACTAAAGGTATCCACAGCGACCATAAAGTGATCTTGATAATCTATAAACAGCGCTTGCCACTCTGCTGACAAACGGCCTGTTTCAAGCAACTGTTTATCACGCACCGAAGTATCAATATAAAGATTATTTGGGTGACGCTTTAATACCGAACGCAAAAATTCAGGCTCAGGCGTTGTCCCTAAGTGTGCCCATAATACTGTCACATTTGGAGCAACTTCAAATATCTCATCCAACACCTCTGCATCACCATGCACTTGCAACATCAAACCTCGCTCACTCGCCATCTCTACAATGCGCTTTAATACTGGACTTTTTCTATCTTTTGCAAAGATATGCAATTCACCAAGGCCACGATAAATACCACTTTCTAAGGCCTGTTCTACTCTAGTAATAACCGTTTTATCAAACATCCAATCTGGTTTATCAGCTAAAGTCTGATATAAACCTAAAAATGGAATAATTCGCTTCGGTGCATAATGATAGAGCTGTTCAGTACCACTATTGGGCGTACTTGAAACCAAAGCATATTCCACCTGGTTACGATCAAAGATTTCTATTATCTGTTTTGGAGAGTAATGCTTAACATCTTCACCGCCATAATGTAAATGACTATCAAACAAAGCTTGCTGCGCCTTAACTGAAAATGAGATTAGCAATAAAACAACCGTAACCAGAAAACAATTTTTTTGAATACTCATAAGACCTTATCAAAACTTATATAAATAGAGGTACACACATTAGTTATTTAAACACAAGCAGAACAAGCAGGCCTGCTTGTTTAAACATTTGAATAATAGCTGCCGGTCATAATAGATAAAAAAAGTGGATTAAACGTATAAATTTTAAAGAGTAGAAAATAAAAAAGGCCTGCAATGATTTCTCATTACAAGCCTTTAAAATATGGTGCGCCCGAAGGGAGTCGAACCCCTAACCGCTCGGTTCGTAGCCGAGTACTCTATCCAGTTGAGCTACGGGCGCTTTGTTGTTGAGGCGTATTATAGAGTGATTTCGCTAAGAGTCAATCTTTAATTTAATACTTTTTTCAACGAGTTTAGAAATGGCGGAGACGGAGGGATTCGAACCCTCGATAGAGCTACAAACCCTATACTCCCTTAGCAGGGGAGCGCCTTCAGCCTCTCGGCCACGTCTCCAATTTCTGGGGCGTATAATACAAGGTTAAGGCCTTGTTGTAAACGCTGAATTAGGACTTTTTTAATTTTCTTTTAATTTACATGGCTATGCATAAAAGATTAAAGCGCAAGCTAAAATCGAATGGGTATATAGGTTTGAATATTATGGGTGGGCTTTATGTGACACAACATCATTTAACGCTGCTTCATTAGAAGCGAGCGTTTTATCTAACTCTTCAGCATTGAGTAATAGTTCTTCTCTGTGAATTGGCACTTCATGTGGAGCCTCAATACCAACACGCACTTGCCCACCTTTTACAGCCAAGATGGTTAATTTGATATCATCACCAATAATAAGAGACTCATTCTCTCTACGTGTCAAAACTAGCATCGCGCAATCCTATACACAATAATTTAGAACACTTAGTATAGAACTTTTGAATTGTACGCATAATTAGTAATATTTATTAAACTAAATAAGTAAATCGTTATTTAGTTATATTCTTATATAACCATCTTAACCGCTAATCATATTTGGGTATAAAAAAGCCTGCATATAGCAGGCTTTAATATAGATAACATTCACAAATGTTTATTTAGTCAACACTGAATAACTAGTTTAAAATTATGTGGGGTCGACTATTTATCTAACTCAAATGCTTCATGCAATGATTGCACCGCCAACTCCAGACATGGCTCATCTATTACGACAGAAATTTTAATTTCAGTCGTACCAATCATCTGAATATTGATATTGTTATCTGCTAGCGTTTTAAACATGGTACTCGCAATGCCCGAGTGCGACTTCATACCTACACCCACCATTGAGATCTTAACAATCGTATCATCAGATACAACTTCACGCGCACCTAAGTGACTTGCTGTGCTTTGAAGAATTTCCAATGCCGCTTCCATATCAGCACGACCAACAGTAAAGGTAAAATCGGTTGTACCGTCAACACCTTGGTTTTGAATAATCATATCAATTTCAATATTTGCATCGGATACAGGACCAAGAATTTGATACGCCATACCAGGTTTATCTGGCACACCTAAAATCATCAACTTTGCCTCATCTCGGCTAAATGCAATTCCTGAAATGAGTGGCTTTTCCATATCACTATCCTTAAATTTATCTTCTGCTGTAATCAATGTCCCGCCACCTTCTTTCATAGAGGACAAGACTCTTAATGGTACATTGTATTTACTGGCAAACTCTACTGAACGAATTTGCAGAACCTTAGCGCCTAAACTAGCCAGTTCCAACATTTCATCGTAAGTTACCGTATCTAAACGTTTCGCTTCTGGCACAACACGAGGATCGGTTGTATAAACACCATCCACATCTGTGTAAATCTGGCACTCATCCGCATTTAATGCTGCCGCCAAAGCAACCGCTGTGGTATCCGAGCCACCACGGCCTAAGGTGGTAATATCACCATCCATACCAATTCCTTGGAAACCTGCTACCACTACCACTTTTCCGTCGGCGACTTGCTGTAAGATTTTTTCGCCATCTATATGCTCAATACGTGCTTTTGAATGAACGTTATCCGTGGTAATTGGTACTTGCCAACCCGTATAGGATATCGCTGGACAATCTCTCTCTTGCAGAGCCATACTTAGCAAAGCAATCGTGACCTGCTCACCTGTTGTTAACAAAACATCCATTTCACGTTTTGACGGACGTTTTTGCATCTCTTTCGCTAATGCCGTTAAACGATTGGTTTCTCCGCTCATTGCTGAGACCGCTACCACAACCTGGTCACCCGCTTTGACGGCTTTAGCCACCTGAGTGGCGACATGCTGGATACGCTCGACATTTCCAACCGAGGTACCACCAAATTTTTGAACAATTAATGCCATTTTCTATGTCTTTATATTTTGCTTCAAAACCATATTGAAGCGTTTACCAAATTTATTTAGATTCAGCCCACGCTTGAACTGAGGCTAAAGCCTCTGCCAGCTTACTTGGATCTTTACCACCAGCTTGCGCCATATCTGGGCGTCCACCACCTTTACCGCCAACCTGCTGTGCTACATGGTTAACTAACTCACCGGCTTTATAAGTTTTAGTGACTTCTTTAGAAACACCGGCAACCAAAGAAACTTTTTCACCATCAACCGCCGCTAATACAATCGCAGCAGGGGCAAGTTTATCTTTAAGCTTATCGAGTGTTTCACGCAGCGTATTCACATCCGCACCTTCCAGTTGAGCGGCAAGCACACTTACCTCACCCACTTTCACAGCCTGGTTTGCTAAATCATCACCTTGAGAAGACGCCATTTTGGACTGCAACTGCTTAAACTGTTTTTCCAGCTCTTTATGGTCAGCAACAAGTTGCGCCACTTTGGTTTCTACCTGACTTTTATCAGACTTAACTGTAGAGGCTACATTCAACAGCGTTTTATCATCTTCATAAATGGCTGCCCAAGCGCCCTCTCCGGTTAACGCTTCAACGCGGCGTACACCTGAAGCAATACCCGTTTCAGATAAAATTCTAAAAGGTCCTATTTGCCCTGTTGAACATACGTGAGTACCTCCACAAAGCTCAACCGAGAAATCCCCCATATCAACAACACGAACCACATCGCCGTATTTTTCGCCAAACAGTGCCATCGCACCCTTTTCTTTGGCGGCTTCAATATCCATTTCATTCATGCCAACAGGGGTATTTAACATGATGTTTTTATTGACAAGTTTTTCAATTTCTAGCAACTGTTCTGGCTTAATTGGTTCAAAATGAGAGAAGTCAAAACGCAGTCTTTCTGGTGTAACTAAAGAGCCTTTTTGCTGAACATGTGTACCTAAAACAGCTCTTAGGGCAGCATGCAGCAAGTGGGTTGCAGAGTGGTTACGCTCTGAAGCTCGGCGACCATCAACATCAATACGGGCATTCAAAACCTGACCAACAGAAATCGTGCCTGCTGTGACGCTCCCAATATGTAAAAAAGCTTTTGCTTGTTTTTGACAGTTATCTACGTGAAAGCTATGCATCCCTTCGGTTAAACTACCTGTATCACCGACTTGTCCACCAGACTCGGCATAAAATGGCGTTCTACCAAGAATAACCGTAGCGTCAGTGCCTTCAGAAGCGGCATCAACAGAAACGCCATCAACAAAAATGGCCATCACTTTTGCTTCTGCTTCATCACGGTCATAACCTACAAATTGAGTTTCACCAGAATAATCAATCTTGCCAGCCGTTTGTGCAGCAAAATTACTGGCTGAACGAGCACGCTCACGCTGTGCTTCCATAGATTCCTCAAAACCTGCTTCATCCACAGTTAGGTTACGTTCACGCGCTACATCAGCCGTAAGATCTAATGGGAAACCGTAGGTATCATAAAGCTTAAAGGCAATCTCACCTTCAATAACCGTACCTTCCATACCAGAGATATACTCATCAAGTAATTTCATACCGTTTTCTAATGTTTCGGCAAAACGCTCTTCTTCAAGTTTTAAAGCACGTTCAACATTGGCTTGTTCTTTAACCAACTCAGGATACGCTTCACCCATCTGTTCAACCAAAACGGGGACTAACTTATAGAAAAAGACATCGCTCATCCCAAGCTTGTAACCATGACGAATCGCTCTACGAATGATGCGACGCAACACATAACCACGTCCCTCATTCGAAGGTAAAACACCATCCACAACCATAAATGCACATGAACGGATATGGTCTGCAATCACGCGTAAAGAGTTATTGGATAAATCGGTTTGATTGGTTAATTCAGCGGCCTTCTTAACAATCGCTTGGAACAGATCAATATCGTAGTTGTTATGCACGTTCTGCATAACTGCGGCCAAACGCTCTAGCCCCATCCCTGTATCGACTGAAGGCTTTGGTAAAGGCGTTAAGGTACCATCTGCAGCACGGTCAAACTGCATGAACACAAGGTTCCAAATTTCAATATAACGATCACCATCTTCATCAGGTGAACCTGGAGGGCCACCGGCGACTTCTTCACCGTGATCATAAAAAATCTCAGTACATGGACCACAAGGCCCTGTATCACCCATTGACCAAAAGTTATCTTTTGCACCACAACGTGAGAAACGTTGTGAGCTAATGCCCATCTCTTTTAACCAAATATCAGCGGTTTCATCATCTTCTTCAAATACCGTAACCCAAAGTTTTTCTTCTGGTAATTTAAGCTCTTTGGTTAAAAAGTCCCATGCAAATTTAATTGCATCTTGCTTAAAGTAGTCACCAAAACTGAAGTTACCCAACATTTCAAAAAAAGTGTGATGACGAGCCGTGTAACCCACGTTTTCTAAATCGTTATGCTTACCACCGGCACGAATACAACGTTGCACACTAGTAGCACGCGTATAGTCACGCTCCTCTTGTCCTAAGAAGGTTTCTTTAAACTGAACCATTCCCGCATTAGTAAATAACAATGTTGGATCATTAGCTGGTACAACTGGACTTGAATGAACAGCTGTATGATTTTGCTTAACGTAATAATCTAGAAAAGCTTTTCTGAGTTCGGCACTCGTCATAATGAAAATAACCTTAAAGTTTGAGGCCATTGCTGAAAGTAACTCTCGAATTACTTTCTACAAAAGCCTCAGTTTATGAATTTTATTAAATTTAAATTTTAAATTTGGTAAAAGCATTGGCATTGGATCTATTTAAGTGAATTCAACTTAAATAATTTCACCATTAAATTAGCGAAACGCTTTCCAAATCGTACTTTGTGAAAAGCCACGGCTTTGTAAAAAACGCATACGTCTTGCCTGCTCTTTTTGCTCTGCCGGTTTTTGACTATCACCGTACTTTTTTTCTAAAACGGTTTGCGCTAACTCTGTCCAATCGAACTCATCCCAATCCAAAGCGGCTGAAATCAAATCTGAGTCATAGCAGGCCTGTTGCAATTTCTGCCTGATTTTTTGTGGGCCATGCCCTTTAGCCACATAATTACGCACAGCCTGCTCAAGGTAGCGTTCATCACTTTGCCAATTATTCTGTTTGCAAAGTGCCAACACATCATCAACCAACTGTTTAACCAGGCCTGGTTGTTCGGAATATTCCGCCAACAACTCCGTTGTTTCGGGAAATTTCTTCAGTAACTTTTGCTGTAACTCTTTCGAGCCATGTTCACGCATGGCTAAAAGCGCAACCGCTTTGGCCTCAATTTTTTTGGCAAGTTCAGCGCTTGAACCCGAGTTTTTAATAACACCCAAAACATCGCTATCGGTGTTTACCTCAGCGGAAATCGGTTCACGATCTAGGCCTAAGTCCGCCCCCGACTTCATCTCCAACTCAGCTAAAAACTCTTCGGCACTTTTCATAAACTCACCAAGGGCTTGGGTTAAAACAAGTGGCAATAACTAAAATAGCTCAGCTTAAGCAGACTTTTATTCTGCGACTTCTTCACTTACCGCTTTTGTCTGTGGCATGGTAGCCGCTTTAATCTTATCCATTAATTCTGCAGCAATTTCAGGGTTATCGATAAGATATTGACGTACATTGTCTTTACCTTGACCAATTTTAGTGCCGTTATAAGCGTACCAAGAACCCGATTTATCAATCAGTTTTTCTTTGACACCAAGGTCAATAATTTCACCTTCACGTGAAATTCCCTTACCGTACAAAATATCAAATTCAACTTGTTTAAACGGAGGTGAAACCTTGTTTTTTACGACTTTAACACGAGTTTCATTACCTAGAATTTCATCACCCTTTTTGATTGCACCGATACGGCGAATATCTAAACGTACTGACGAATAAAACTTAAGTGCGTTACCACCCGTTGTGGTTTCAGGGTTACCAAACATCACACCAATCTTCATACGGATTTGGTTAATGAAAATAACCAATGTATTGGTACGTTTGATGTTAGCCGTTAACTTACGTAATGCTTGTGACATAAGACGTGCTTGCAGACCCATATGAGAGTCACCCATATCGCCTTCAATTTCCGCTTTAGGTGTTAATGCCGCTACCGAGTCAACCACCACAACATCAACCGCACCAGAACGTACCAAAGAATCAGTAATTTCTAGGGCTTGTTCACCGGTATCAGGCTGAGATACCAAAAGGTTATCTACATCCACACCCAGCTTTTCAGCGTAAATAGGATCAAGCGCGTGTTCAGCATCAATAAATGCCGCTGTGCCACCTGCTTTTTGCATTTCGGCAATCGCATGTAACGTCAAAGTGGTTTTACCTGAAGATTCTGGACCGTAAATCTCAACAATACGTCCTTTTGGTAAACCGCCTATGCCCAATGCCATATCAAGCCCTAGAGAGCCTGTAGAAACCGCTTCGATATCGCGAGGAACTGTGCTGTCGCCCATACGCATAATCGAACCTTTACCAAATTGTTTCTCAATTTGACCTAAAGCGGCCGCTAATGCTTTTTGCTTGTTATCATCCATCTCGTGCTTATCCTTTTGGTTTCGGCATTGGAACTTAATTATTATTTCAAAGTTTTCAAGTTGAAAAACCTAATGTTTAGAACAGTCATTTCATACTATTTCTAACTCACTTTTACCAAGCTTTTGAAAAACTTTGCTTTTTATTATTCTGGAAAATTGTCTTTTGACTTCCCAATAAAAAACCCTTGTTCGCCAACCAGCCACTTAAAAAAGAGTGCATCTCTTTAAAGCAGCCTAAATGTTTGGCTAAAACAAAGGTTTAGCAATTTCTTTGGTAATGCAGCAGTGTGTGAGAAACTCGACCTCATCACTTTTTGCATTGTAATTTATCAAGGTCAACCCAAGCTAAATTTTAGCGTTAAATTATCCCATAATTTAATTGCAAATCCTAGTCATCTAATAAGATAAGTCTAGGGAAGTGCTGATTTAATAATTTGAGATTCTGCGGGAGCTTTAAGCGGGCTAAGATAAATTGAACATCATGTCACAGATTAAGCGATAAGTTTCATAATACCCATTAAAGCAGCTTCGGTAGTTTTTTCACGTACCGCCTGCCTATCTCCATCAAAATGAAACATTTGAGAAACCACAGATTCTTGGCCTTGTACCGCCCAAGCTAACCAAACTGTACCTACTGGTTTATCGGGCGTGCCGCCCGTTGGCCCTGCAATACCACTGCAAGCCACACTGACTTTAGCATGAGACTGTTGTAATGCACCTAAAGCCATCTCTTCCACACATTCCTGACTCACTGCGCCTTTTTTCTGAATGGTAATCTCTTTTACACCCAGCATTTCACGTTTAGACTCATAGCTATAGGTAATATAAGACCGATCAAACCAAGCTGTACTGCCACCAACTGCGGTTAAAGCCTCTGCAATCATGCCTCCAGTACAAGATTCGGCTGTGACCACCATGGCTTCATTATCAATTAAGGCTTTACCTACCTGCGTTACCAAACTTTCAAATTGCATCTTTTTTCCTCTACAAGAACGTGATATGTCAAGCTACAAACGACTTACAATCGCTTAAAAAAGGAGGCTAAATTTAACATCCTTAACATAATGCTCTTGCATACATTATTAATAACCCATAGCATACCCTTTTTTATAGTCTAATTAAAATCAATAAAACAAACTCAAGAACCTATCATGACAAAAACAAGCCACACCCCAATGATGCAACAGTTCTTAGCGATTAAAGCTGAGCATCCTAATCATCTTCTTTTTTATCGCATGGGTGATTTTTATGAACTGTTTTTTGATGATGCTAAAAAGGCTTCTGAGTTATTAGAGATTACCCTGACCGCTCGTGGTAAATCAGGTGGCGAACCGATTCCCATGGCGGGAATTCCGCATCATTCTGCTGAAGGGTATTTAGCTAAATTGGTTAAATTGGGTGAATCAGTAGCCATTTGTGAGCAGGTTGGTGACCCTGCCAACAGTAAAGGCCCTGTTGAACGTAAAGTGGTTCGTATTATTACGCCAGGTACTTTGGTGGAAGAGGCTTTATTAGACGACAAACATGAAAATTTATTGGTGGCGATTACTCAACAAGAGAGCCATTATGGATTAGCGTATTTAGAAGTCTCCAGCGGGCGTTTTGAAACCACTCAGCTCAACTCGTTAAATCAACTGTTAGCCGAAGTAGAACGTTTAAAACCGTCTGAGCTATTAGTGCCTGACGATGATTTGTTTAGAGAACAGCTTCCACAATCGATTTTAAACCGACCAGGCCTGGTAAGGTATCCAAGCTGGCATTTTGATGTTTCCAGTTGTCGTAAACGTCTAATTGCGCATTTTCAAACCCAAGATTTAGTCGCTTACGGCTGCGATACCAATAATGCATCCATCAGTTCTGCTGGTGTTATTCTGCACTATGCACAAAGTATGCTGCAAAGTGATTTATCCTATATCGCCAGCCTACACACTTATGCCACAACAGACACCTTAGTGCTGGATGCCATTAGTCGACGTAACTTAGAAATTGACACCAATCTGTCTGGCGGAACCAGCAATACACTTGCGGCCATTTTAGATAATACGGCCACCGCCATGGGCAGTCGCTTATTAAAACGTTGGTTAAACCAACCTTTGCGTAATCGCACCATTATCAATCAACGTCTTGATGCCATTGAAACCATTCTTGCCAACCATCAAGATGATGAATTGAGGCTAACCTTAAAACAGGTTGGCGATATGGAACGCATTTTAAGCCGCGTGGCGTTACGTTCTGCTCGCCCTCGTGATTGTTTGCATTTAGGCCGCACACTCAATGCTTTGCCAGAGTTTCAATCACAGCTAGCAGGCCTGGCAGATGCAGAAAAGCTCACTGAACTGGCGCAACAAATGCGCACCTTTCCAGCGCTTTCAGAATTACTCGATAAAGCCATTATTGATAATCCGCCCATGCTGATTCGTGATGGTGGTGTGATTGCCGAAGGGTATGATGCCGAACTGGATGAACTGCGTAATCTAAAAAATGAAGCCGGTGACTACCTTTTAGAGTTAGAGCAACGTGAACGTGATCGTACGGGGATTCAAACCCTTAAGGTTGGCTATAACCGTGTGCATGGTTATTACATAGAAATCAGTAAACTGCATAGCGAACAAGTGCCTGCAGAATATATACGCCGCCAAACCTTAAAAGGCCAAGAGCGTTACATTATTCCAGAACTGAAAACCTTTGAAGATAAGATTTTAAGTGCCGGTGAAAAAGCCCTCTCTCGTGAAAAATGGCTTTACCAAAATTTATTAGAAAAACTGAATGAACAGCTTGCCGAGTTACAAATATGCGCCACCGCACTCTCTGAACTTGATGTGTTGGTCAATCTTGCACAACAAGCCGAGCGTTTGAACTTAACACGCCCAACACTTACCGAACAACCAGGCATGGTCATTGAACAAGGGCGTCATTTAACGGTTGAAGCGGTATCCAACGAACCCTTTATACCCAACGATGCCCTATTTAATGATGAGCGCCGATTACACATTATTACTGGACCAAACATGGGGGGTAAATCCACCTATATGCGCCAAACGGCTCTCATTGCGTTAATGACATTTATGGGCAGTTATGTGCCTGCAGATAAGGCTGAACTTGGGCCTGTTGACCGCATTTTCACAAGGATTGGTGCATCAGATGACTTAACCTCTGGGCGTTCAACCTTTATGGTGGAAATGACCGAAACCGCCAATATTCTGCACCACGCAACAGAAAACTCATTAATTCTTATGGATGAAGTGGGAAGAGGAACCTCGACTTTTGATGGTTTAGCCTTAGCTTGGGCAATTGCTGAACACATTGCTCAAAATGTAAAAGGCTACTGCCTGTTTGCCACCCACTATTTTGAACTCACCACGTTAAATGAACAGTTTGATAACACCATTAATGTCCATTTAGACGCCATTGAACATCAAGACAGCATTGTATTTCTGCACCAAGTGCAAGATGGCCCAGCATCACAAAGTTATGGTTTGCAGGTGGCTGCTTTGGCAGGCGTGCCTCAAAATGTCATTCAACTGGCGCAATCGCATTTGACACAGTTAGAGAACCAAGCGGTTAATCAAAAATCCAATATTGTCATTTCTGCTGATAACACACAAACAAACAAAGCGGCCGAAACCGTTCAACAGTTTGATATGTTCAGCACGCAACCAAATCCAGCTTTGGAAAAACTGCAAACTCTATTGGAAGACATTGACCCTAACGAGTTAACGCCAAGAAAGGCGTTAGATGCCATATACGAACTTAAAGCAACACTCAAAAACGCCTAAACTCCGTTAGAATAGCAAACGTAGAAATTGATAAGGAAACCCCATGTCTGAAGCCATGATTGTTAACGTCACCATCAATAACTTTCAAGAAATGGTTATGCAAAATTCAAAACGCCTGCCCGTTTTGATTAACTTTTGGTCACCGTTAAATGAGCAAAGTAAACTTGCTAATACCATCCTTGAAAAACTGGCTGAAGAGATGGCGGGTAAATTCATCTTAGCAAAGGTGCTTTATGAGCAACAAACGGAAATAGTAGAAAAACTGGCTGTTCCAAACCCACCTTTTTACAAACTGATAAAAGATGCCAATATTGTTACCGAACAAGCAGGCCTTTTATCTGAATCCGCTTATCGCGAAATGTTAAACGCCCATATTGAAGAAGCGCCTTCTGAGATTTTACGTAAGCAAGCAGGCCTGGCCTTTGCCGATGGTGAGTATGATCAAGCGATTCAACTGTTAGGTGAAGCGGCAAAAACAGACCCAAATAACTTTAAAATTCACTTAGATTTAGTACAGATGTATTTACATACTGGCCACTTAGATAAAGCAAAAAACCTCTTTGAGAAACTGCCAGAAGAAGCGCAAAAAGACCCACAAGGTAAAGAGCTGGATGGCATTTTATATTTCTCAGAAGCGATTGCACAAGTAAGCGATATTCAAGCGATACAAGCCGCTTTAGCAGAAGATCCAAATGACTGCCATGCCTTGCACGCACTGGCTGGTTACCTTATTCTTAACGGGCAGGTAGAAAATGCATTACAAACCTTGTTTAAACTCTTTACCATAGACAGAACATACCAAGACGGTTTGGCTCAAAAAAGTATTATTAAAGCATTTGAAATGCTTACGGCCAAAGCGCCTGAATTAGTTACCGCATATAGAAGAAAATTTCAAAGTCTGCTCTATTAAAAAGCGTTATTGTTAAACAGCACATTATAGGATTTATAACATGTTAAAAAATACTGAACTCAATTACGGATTGGTTTCTCGTGCCAATCACTGGCTTTCGGCTTTTCTGTTTATTGGCTTAATTGCATTAGGTATGTACATGCATGAGCTTCCAAAAAGTCCAGAAAAATTTGAACTTTATGATTTACATAAATCATTAGGTATTGGGCTTTTTATGTTGATGATGTTGCGATTGGTTTGGTTAAAAATTAGTCCAAATCCCGAACAGCTATCTAAAAACAAATTTGAACATATTCTTGGTCATGCAGTAAAAGGCATTTTATATTTGGCCATGATTCTGATGCCAATTTCTGGTTGGATTATGTCTAACTCTGGTGGGCATGATGTCTCATTCTTTACCCTATTCACACTACCGAATATTGTCGGTGAAAATGAAACCATTCATGAAATTGCAGAAGAAATTCACGGAACTGCAGGGACTTTATTGATTGCTATTGTTCTACTACATATTGCGGGTGCGCTGAAACATCATATAGTTTATAAAGATGCCACTCTACTTAGAATGATGGGCAAAAATAAAGCAACTGCAGAACACACAACAGAAGATAAATAATGACTCAAATTGCAATTAACCAAAATGATTTAAAAAAAGTAGCTGGATTTGGCGTAGCAGGCAACTTTGCTGGCCACTTAGAACAAGCCGGTGAAACACCCGATTTTGTCAATGTAAAAACCGAAAAAGCGAATGCACCTAAAGGCATTTTTCCATACTATGTGCCAAATTCAAAAGCACAAGTAGGCGAATTCCCTCTCTCTTCAACAGAAATTCGTTACCCTCAAGATTTGGCTGAAAACGCGCATTTACAAGCCGAACCTGAAGTTTGTGTATTGTTTAATGTCACCTATCAAGACGGGCAAGTAACGGATATTCAACCCAAAGCTTTTGCCGCTTTTAACGATTGCTCGATTCGTAAACCCGGTGCTAAAAAAATCAGCGAAAAGAAAAACTGGGGGCCTGCCACCAAGGGTATCTCAACTGACTTTATTGAGCTGAACAGTTTTAAAGCCGATTCAGAATTAGATGTCTTTCGCATTGCTTCATTTTTAAAACGCGATGGCGAGTACCACGCATACGGGCAAGACAGTTCCGTATTAACTTACTCTTACTTTCATGAAGAACTGAAGACTTGGATGATTGACAAACTCAATAATCAACAAGATTTTGGCCCATTAGAAAACCTACATCAGATTTTACAAGAAGCCAATTTACCACCACAAATCATGATTAGTTTAGGGGCAACCACCTATACAGAATTTGGTGAAAAAGTATTTTTAAAACCGGGTGATGAGTTGTCCATCTATCTTTACGATGCTTCACAAAACAGTGCCAGCCAAGTTCAGGCTCATTTAATGGGTGAGCTTGATGAACTAGTTAACAGCTCTGTTCTGCACCAAAAAATCATCTAACCCAGGAAAGTGCTAATTAGTCAGCACTTCCTAGCCATTAAACGAGTCTAAAACTATGTCTAACAAACAACACATTCTAAACGAAGTTAATCAGTGGTTAGACAAGGTGGTAATTGGCTTAAACCTGTGCCCTTTTGCCTCTCGTCCATACCAACAAAAGCAGATACGTTTTACCGTTTCACAATGTAATACCCAGGCCTGCTTACTTGAAGACCTGCAAAATGAATTGATATTGTTAGCCGAAACCAAGGCAGAAAGCATAGAAACCACACTCGTGATTGTGCCAAATATGCTAGATGATTTTTACGATTACAACGATTTTTTAGAGTACGTAGATGCGTTAATTGAAGACAATGAATGGCAAGGTATTTTTCAGGTAGCGACCTTCCATCCAAACTATCAGTTTGCTGGCACAGAACCAGAAGACGCCGAAAACCTAACCAACCGAGCCCCCTACCCAATCTTGCACCTACTGCGAGAAGAGAGTCTTGAAAAGGCCATTGCCCACTACCCTCACCCTGAACAAATTCCTGAAAACAATATTGAAACAGTAAGCAATCTGACCTTAGAACAGAAAATAAGCTTGTTTGCTCATACCTTTAAGAAGTAACCAGGCCTGCCAGCTTTTTACTAAGCTTAAATTGCCTTTTATTGCTTTTTGATGTTATTCTGATTTTCAGTATTTTTAATGATTGTTCTGCACCTATTATGAAGAACACGGTTTTGGACAAGGAAACTTGATATGGCGAATGAAACGGCAATTTTAGCGGGTGGTTGTTTTTGGGGAATGCAGGAGTTATTTCGTAAAAAAGCAGGCGTTATTTCTACTCGAGTTGGCTATACCGGTGGTGATATTGAGCATGCAACCTATCAAAATCATGGCAACCATGCAGAAGCGATTGAAGTGATATTTGATAATAATGTCGTCACTTATAGAGGCATTTTAGCGTTGTTTTTTCAAATTCATGACCCTAGCACAAAAAATCGACAAGGCAATGATATCGGTACTTCTTATCGTTCTGCGATTTATTATCTCTCCGAACAACAAAAAGAAACCGCCGAACAAGTTATTAAAGATGTCAATGCTTCGGGGCTTTGGCCTGCTGCAGTGGTAACCGAGCTTGAACCTGCTGGTGATTTTTGGCAAGCTGAAGACGTACACCAAGACTATTTACAACGAATTCCAAATGGTTACACCTGTCACTATCCAAGAGCGGACTGGATTCTACCCTCTACAGAATCATCCGCTACAAAATAGCCATTAAGTTAACAATAAACACTTAAGTCGTTAGCCTAAAGGGATTTAAAAAATGCGCCAAAATCAATATAAAATCGACTCTAATTACTTTACCTCTCTTGCTTTAGTAGCAGGCCTGGTCACTTCTATATTATTTAGCCAAACAGCTCATAGCGATTCAAATGTGCTTCCTATTGCGACAAATTTACAGGAACTGGGTCAAAAGGCTTTAAAAGAGAACCTTCCGATTGCCATTTTATTTGACTCTAAAGGTTTAAAATCGACCGAGAAATTAAAGGATGAAGCCATTTTACCGGCGCTGTTTTCAGGTCAGCTTGATGGTTATGTGTATATGACAGAAATCCATGTCAACGACGACCAAACCACCGTTGATTTCTATGGTGATGCCACACCCAATCTTGAATTTAAAAGTTTGTACAACTTAACCAGTTTACCCGTGGTCATTTTTGTCAATGGCGAAGGCGAAGTCATTACAGACCAGTTACTATCAGGCGCTTATGATTATTATCATTACTACCTTAAGCAATCTATCAACAATGCGCTAAAAGCCCTAAACAATCCTAAACAGATTCCTGAATAGTCACCTTGAGCTGTGAAAAATTAGTTTTAACCTGATGCTACATAAAAATAAACTGTTTTGTTTTTTGAATGTCATCTGGGAAACAAGTCTGTTATTGAACTTTGTGTTTGTGTAAATGCTTCAGCAAACGCCCAAGTTCCCCCTTGGAATAAATGGTGCAAGGTTCTTAGCGTAAAGAACGATTAAGCCATCTCGACTGTTCGAAACTGAGCTTGCTCAGCAAGTTGCGAGATTGTGAGTGAACAGCTTAGAACTTGCCCATTTATGGAGCGGGGTGCCCTTTTTGTGGTTACTATTTTTATGCAAGTAAAAATAGTAACGGGAAGCCTGATAAAAAATATCAAGGCGAAGTCATTAAACTCAAAGGCTTCTCAACTTTCGTACAATGTAAGGTTTAGCTAAAACTTTTCACTTACCAAACCACCAGGCCTGGTCGCTTTATTACATATCCTCTAAAAACGGATATTGGTTACGTACATCCGAAACCTGTTGTAAATCAATCTCAGTGGACACGATTTGTTGATTAGCGTCTGCTTGAACAAGTACTTCGCCTAACGGAGAGATAACACTAGAACCGCCAATATAGTTCAAGCCGTTTTCATCCAGCCCGACTCGATTAACACCGATGACAAAACATTGGTTTTCAATAGCTCTGGCTTTAAGCAAGCTTTGCCAATGTTCTTGTCGAGACTCAGGCCAATTGGCTATGACAATGAACCCCTTAACCTGTTTGGCAACTTCTCTAAATAACTCAGGAAAACGTAAATCGTAACAAATAAATAAAGCAAACGGCTCGCCTGATATTTCAATCATTTCTGACTTAAATCCCTCTATATAGCTGTTATGTTCATTGGTAAAACGAAACAATCTTTGCTTAACATAGCGGCCAACTTGATCTCCAGAAGAGTCAAAAGCGAGCGCGGTATTAAAGAAACGGTTTTTCTTACCTTCACAATTTGAAGAAACTGTACGTTGAGCAACCCCAGCCACAATATTGATGGAATACTGTTTAGCCAGGTCTGCTAGGTATTGACTGACTTCGCCCTCGATAAATTCGGCAAAGAACTGTGGTTGCATAGAAAACCCAGCATGAAACAGTTCAGGCAAAACAAAAACAGCTTCTTGTTTAAAAGAGAGCTCAGAAACCTGATTTTGAAATTTTTGCAAACTCGCCGATGTATCTTGCCAAACAGGGCTGAACTGACTTAATACAAAATTCATTTTCATGTGTCGTACCTAAACCTTGAGTTCTATGGATTCATTTTAGCAAGTAAAAGCAGTGCAAGCGCAAAATACAAAAAAGCCCACCACTTCAATTTTAGATTAAAGTGATGGGCTTTCGATTTACGCAAAAAATATTGATGAACAATTACATATCTTGCGCCTGTAAATAAGATTCATAATCACCACGGAAATCTTCAATGCCATTTTCTGACAAGATTAATAGACGAGTGGCAATGGACGAAACAAATTCGCGGTCATGCGATACAAAAATGATTGTGCCTGGGAAGTTTTCCATTGCTAAGTTGAGCGATTCGATGGACTCCATATCCAAGTGGTTGGTAGGTTCATCCATAATCAGTACGTTAGGTTTTTGCAGCATTAACTTACCAAATAACATACGCCCTTGTTCACCACCAGATAACACCTTAACCGACTTATCAATGTCTTTTTGTGAGAACAATAGGCGACCCAACACAGCACGTAAGGCTTGTTCATCATCGCCCTCTTGTTTCCACTGCCCCATCCAGTCAATTAAAGATAGATCTTCTTCGAACTCATGCGCATGATCCTGTGCATAATAGCCAATCTTAACGTTTTCAGACCATTTAACGGTACCGGAAGTTGGATTTTCATCCCCCACCAAACATTTTAGTAGAGTGGTTTTACCAACACCATTCGCTCCAAGTACCGCAAGACGCTCTTCAACTTCTAACATTAAGTTCAAGTCTTTAAACACTTCATTCGGCTCACCCTCGTTATCGTACGTTTTAGAAAGTTTTTCAATTTCTAACGCTAAACGGAACAGTTTTTTGTCTTGTTCAAAACGGATAAATGGATTAACACGACTTGATGCTTTAACTTCAGCAAGTTCGATTTTATCAATTAATTTAGCACGAGAAGTGGCCTGCTTTGCTTTAGATGCATTAGCTGAGAAACGGCTAACAAAGCCTTTAAGCTCGGCAATTTGTGCTTGCTTTTTGGCGTTATCTGCCAAAAGCTGTTCGCGCGCCATGGTCGATGCCGTCATATATTCATCATAGTTACCAGGATACAAACGAAGTTCACCGTAATCTAAATCCGCCATGTGTGTACAAACACTATTCAGGAAATGTCTATCATGGGAGATAATAATCATGGTACTTTTACGTTCATTTAGAATATTTTCTAACCAACGAATGGTATTAATATCCAAGTTGTTAGTCGGCTCATCTAGTAACAGAATATCTGGGTCAGAGAACAGAGCTTGCGCTAATAATACACGCAATTTCCAACCAGGTGCCACTTCACTCATTGGTCCGTAGTGCTGTTCTACTGGGATTTCTAAGCCAAGCAATAATTCACCGGCACGAGATTCGGCTGTATACCCATCCATCTCTCCAAACTTAACTTCTAAATCGGCTACCAGCATCCCCTCTTCTTCACTCATTTCTGGCAAACCGTAAATTCGGTCACGTTCACGTTTCACTTCCCAAAGTTCAGGCTGGCCCATAATCACAGTGTCGACAACACTAAACTCTTCATAGGCAAATTGGTCCTGTTTTAGCTTACCAACACGCTCATTTTCATCGATACTCACTACACCAGACGTTGGCTCTAAATCACCCCCTAGAATTTTCATAAAGGTTGATTTACCGCAACCATTTGCACCAATCAGGCCGTAACGTTTTCCATCACCGAACTTTACAGAGATATCTTCAAATAGGGGTTTTTCACCAAACTGCATGGTGATATTGGATGTTGAAATCAAAATCTTTTCCTTATGTATAGAGCATGAGAACAGTTCAAAACTAGCACTGTTTTAGCATGAAAATTATAAATAATATCCACGCTTTTAAATTGGCGATATTGTGCCATAAATTACCTATAAGTATCTGAAAATAATGTTTATTTATGCTTTTAGATAACAAAAAACCCAACCTACCTGGCCTGGTAGATTGGGTTTTACGTGAAGTTTTAAACTAAATCGTTTTAAAGCTAAATAGATTGAAAACGAAATTCTATTTATACCGCTTCACTTAATAACGTATTCATACGTTTAATGAAAGCTGCTGGCTCTTCTAGCTGATCCCCTTCCGCCAACTGTGCTTGTTCTAATAAGAACAGAGACCATTCGGTTAACTTAGTGTCATCATCTAACGCTTCTAGCTTTTTCACTAAAACGTGGTCTGGGTTAAGCTCTAAAACTGGGTTTTGTTTTGGAATGGCTTGTCCCATTTGTTCCATCATACGAGCCATGTGCGCAGACATATCACCTTCTGCACTCACCACACAAGCTGGAGAATCGGTCAAGCGGTGTGTAATACGTACGTCTGAAACCTTATCTTCGATGGCTTTTTTCACTTTTTCTGTCAATGCTTCACGCGCTTGTTTCTCATCTTCAGATAAATCTTTTTCTTCTTCATCATCAAACTCTTTCAAGTCCGCAGAGGTAATTGACTTTAATGGTTTACTATCAAATTCTGTTAAGTGAGAAACTAACCATTCATCAATACGATCTGACATCAACAACACTTCAATGCCTTTTTTACGGAACATTTCTAAGTGTGGGCTACCTTTAGCCGCAGCATGCGTATCAGCCACAATATAGTAAATGGCTTCTTGACCTTCTTGCATACGATCAACATAGTTTTCTAAAGAAACACGTTGCTCAGCAGAACCTTCGCCATGGGTTGAAGCAAAGCGTAATAACTTAGCAATTTTGTCTTTGTTAGCAAAGTCTTCAACCACACCCTCTTTCATAACTTGACCAAACTGATCCCAGAAAGTGTTGTACTCTTCTTGTTCTTCCGCTTTAGCTAGTTTAGCTAATTGGTCTAAAACACGCTTAACCGAAGCCGCACGGATTTTATCTACCACTTTGTTGCTTTGTAGAATTTCACGAGACACGTTTAGCGGTAAGTCAGCAGAGTCAATCACACCTCGTACAAAACGTAGGTATGTTGGCATTAGGTGTTCTGCATCATCCATAATGAATACACGCTTAACATATAATTTAAGGCCATAACGACGTTCACGATCATATAAGTCAAACGGAGCTTGCTTAGGAATATAGAGTAACGAGGTATATTCCAATGTCCCTTCCACACGGTTATGAATGTGTGCTAAAGGCTCATTAAAGTCATGTGAAATCGTTTGATAGAAGTTGTTGTAATCTTCGTCGGTAAGTTCTGATTTGGACTGTGTCCAAATCGCTGTGGCTTTGTTTACCTGCTCAAATTCACCAGTTGGTTTTGATTCTTTCGCTTCTTCATCCCATTCAAATTTTTCCATTTTAATTGGGAAGTTAATATGGTCAGAATAAGTTGTAATAATCGTTTTTAAACGCGCTTCTTCAAGGAATTCGTCCATATCTTCTTTTAGGTGCAACGTAATCTGTGTACCCTTTTGCGCTTTTTCAACGGTTTCTAACGTAAATTCGCCTTCACCTTCAGAAACCCATTTAGTTCCTTCAGAAGCAGGCGTACCCGCCTTACGAGTGACCAGTTCAACATTGTCTGCAACAATAAAAGAAGAATAGAAACCAACACCAAATTGACCAATCAGGTGAGAGTCTTTAGCCTGATCACCGGTCATATTTTCTAAGAATTTTTTGGTTCCTGAATTGGCAATCGTACCAATGTTTGCAATGACTTCGTCACGAGTCATACCAATACCGTTATCGCTAATGGTGATGGTGCGAGCTTTTTTATCAAATTCTAGTTGAATCGCTAATTCTTCTTCACCTTCAGTCAAAGCATCATTTGAAACAGCTTCAAAACGCAACTTATCTAAAGCATCAGAAGCATTGGAAACTAACTCTCTTACAAAAATTTCTTTGTTTGAATATAAAGCATGAATCATTAACTTTAAAAGTTGATTCACTTCGGTTTGAAACGCGTGAGTCTCTGTTGCACTCATTAATACATCTCCTAATTTGGGTTTTAAATGTTTTTATTAATTTAAATGTGCTTGATACATGGGGTCAAAAAAAACCTTTTCAAGGCCTAAAAAAGAAAAAACACAGAATAATCTGTGCTTTTTAATATTTAAAATTCGCGGTGATTTTTACATTAAATCATCTGAATTACTTTCTAATTTTTTATTCTTCGCGACTGCTTCTAATGCTTCTTCTATTGCATCAGGCGCACCAGAAATACTCATAAAACTTCCTGACCCCATCATCGACAAATTTGGCCAGTTAATAGCAATACGGAATTTACCATTTAAAGCAATCACTTCATCGCCTGATACTAAAATTTCGTATGGAAAATGTGCCGCATGAGAGTGTTTTTTATTGTCGATCTGTTTTGCATGTTCTGGTCAACTCCCACAGGACACTTTTCTTAAAGAATTTTCATACGCTACTGGTGACATATCACCATTAGCAGAATGAAGTCTTTCCAAGTTGTAGTATTTCATATACTCAGCCACATCTTT
>JAUUDE010000044.1 GCA_030826915.1 Thiomicrospira sp. | reverse complement strand
TCAATAAAAGCTTAGAATGACTCAACTAAACTCTTTTTGGAAACGTACTAAAGCACACCTGCACGCTTGGTTTGTTGACCACGAAATATTGCGCACTCTTTTTAGAAACTTTTATGCACTGTCTAACAAGGCCTATCGTAGCAACCACCCTTCCCCTCGATTCATAAAAAAACTTCATGAAAAACAAGGAATTAAAACCATAATCAGCATGCGTAGAGCAGATACAACTGGTGCTTATCTATTAGAAAAAGAAGCCTGTGATAAATATGGAATTACTTTGATAAATCACCCTATGTCTTCTCGTTCTTTACCTGATGTAGATAAGGTATTACAAGCAAAACAAATTTTGGAAACAGCCGAATACCCGATTTTAATTCACTGTAAATCGGGTGCAGACCGAGCAGGCATGATGAGTGTTTTTTATCAGCTTTTTATTGAAAATGAACCCATTGAAGAAGCACTTAAACAGTTAAGTATGAAATACGGCCATTTTCGATGGGCTGAAACAGGAAAGTTAGATTATTTTTTTGATGATTACTTAGCCTTCAAAGCCAAACATCCAGATACGGAATTTTTAGATTGGCTTGAAAACCACTATGACAAACCGTCACTCAACGACAGATTTCACAGTTCTGGCTGGGCGAACATTGTTGTTAACAAAATTTTAAACCGAGAGTAATACATGTTTGACCGCACAACCTTATCGCTCTACCGAAGACTACTGGGTTACATCTTTCCTTACAAAGGTTTAATCGCGATTACTTTATTAGCCTTAGTCACCATTGCCATTATGGAGCCGGCTACGGCCATGGTTTTAAAAGAGTTGGTTGATGAAAGTTTAATTGCCAAAAATCCAGATTCCTTTGTGATGATGCCGTTACTGCTGGCGGGCGTTTTTATTATTAAGGGGGTTGCCGAATACTTCAGTAAAGTCTTTAGTCAGTGGATTGCACAGAAGGCCATTTTAGCGATTCGAGCGGATATGTACCAAAAAATGCAGCACTTACCATTTGCTGTCTTTCAAAATTATGGCACCGGTAAATTGATGTCTAAAATCACCTACGATGTCCCACAAGCCAGCAATGCTTTATCTACCGCTTGGGTCATTTTAATTCGAGATACTTTAACCATCATTGCGCTCGTTGCCTACTTACTCTACATTTCATGGCAACTAACCTTATTGATGTTAATTGTTGGCCCTGTTGTCGCATTTATTATTGATAAAGCCAGCAAGTTGATGCGTAATTCAAGCAAGGACATGCAACAAAACATGGGGCAACTCACCGAGCGCCTTGAAGAGAGCTTAACCGGACACCAAGATATTAAAATCTACGGTGCTGAACAGTACGAACAAAAACGCTTTCAGGATACCGCAACCGAACTGCTTAAAAACTCCATGCAGGTCACAAAAGTTTCTGCTCTTAATGTGCCTTTAGTGCAAGTTTTAGCCGCTATTGCTTTGGCAGGAGTGGTTTATGTTGCCATGCAAATGTCAGCCCAAGACCTATTTACACCTGGGGAGTTACTTGCCTACATCACCGCTATGGCACTCACCTTTGAACCTATTCGTCGTTTAACAAGCATTAATGAAACCGTACAAAAAGGCATGGCCGCATCCGAGAGCATTTTTGAACTTTTAGACCAACCAAATGAAACCAATACTGGACAAATGACTTTACCGTCTTTAAAAGGCGAGCTTCAATTTGACAAGGTAAACTTCCGCTATCCAAACGGCGATCATGCAGCATTGGAAAATTTTAGCCTTACCATACCTGCAGGACAAACCACAGCGCTTGTTGGTCAGTCTGGAAGTGGTAAATCTACCCTTGTAAACCTCATTACCCGTTTTTATGATGTGACTTCTGGAGAAATCCGCTTAGATGGACAAAACATCCTTGAATTAGAACGCACTTTTTTACGAGAACAAATTGCCTTAGTCAGCCAAAAAGTGACCCTTTTTGATGATACTGTCGCAGCAAATATCGCTTATGGTCAATCATCGACTAATACAGATGAAATTATCACAGCAGCCAAAGCCGCTCACGCTTGGGAGTTTATTGAAAAGCTTCCACAAGGTTTGGAGACAAACATTGGAGAAAACGGTAATTTATTGTCAGGCGGTCAGCGCCAGCGTATTGCCATTGCCCGAGCATTTTTAAAAAATGCACCGATTTTGATTTTTGATGAAGCCACTTCTGCTTTGGACAATCAAAGCGAGCAGATGATTCAACAAGCGATGGAGACACTAAAACACAACCGAACAGTGATTGTCATTGCACACCGTTTAAGCACCATTGAAAATGCTGAGCAAATTGTTGTTATGCAACAAGGTAAACTGGTTGAGCAAGGAAATCATTCTACTTTATTAAAACAAAAAGGCGTTTACGCTCAACTCTATAATCAAGGTCATGAGTTTCATGAGTAAAACTGCTAAAGCGAAAAACAAATCCACTCCAGAATTCCAAAAGCAATTTTACTTACCAAAATTCTGGGGCATTTGGTTAGGTGTAGGATTGCTACGTTTATTAGCCTTTACTCCCTATAAATGGAAGTTCGCAGTTGGACGTGGATTAGGCAAGCTACTTTATATACTCTCCCCAAAACGACGTCGTTTGGCTACGGCTAATATCGCTCTATGTTTTCCTGAAAAAACACTGGAAGAACAGCAAAAAATTTTAAAGCAACACTTTGACTCACTTGGCATTTCGCTAATGGAGATGGGAATTGTTTGGTGGGGAGACCACAAAAAAAACCATAAAAAGGCATTTGAACGCTCAATTGTGACTTTTATTGGTGAAGATCATTTAAAAAAAGCTCAAGAGCAAGGCAAAGGGGTTTTAATTCTAGCCCCCCACTTTACCACCTTAGAGTTAACAGGCCTATTCGTCTCTTTTTTGACCAACTATCACGCGGTATATCGACCACATGACAATCCATTAATGGATTACATCATCGCCAAAGGCCGCTCAATTCAGTTCAGTAACGGTGAACATGTAGAGCCGGTATCTAATGCGAATACTCGGCAAATGCTTAAAGTACTGCGCGCAGGGAAAAGCATGACCTTTTTACCCGACCAACGTTATCGAGCCAAAGGGCATGTGGAAGTTCCGTTTTTTGGTGTCTTATCCAAAAGCAACCCAGCCACCTCTAAAATTAGCAAAATGACTGGTTGTGCAGTTGTACCAACGTTTACTCGCAGACTTCCTAATAACCAATATGAAGTTGAATTTTTGCCTGCTTTAAAAGACTTTCCTTCTGGGGATGATTACCAAGACACCTTACGTTTACATCAAATCTACGAAGTAGAAATTCGCAAGAACCCTAGCCAATACTTATGGGTTCATAATCGTTGGAACCTAAAAAACTATTAAGCAAACTTTTTAAAGAGCGTTTAATCAAGTAACCAGGCCTGGTTACTTTTAAAAAACCTTTAAATAGCCTTACCTAAACCACAATAAACAATTCCGCTAATACTTAAATTTTAGGTAAGAAAAAAGCCGCAATTATTGGTTAATAATTACGGCTTCATTTCAATAACTTACTAGATTTACCAGGTAGACTTACCAAGTAGAATAACCAGCTAGGCTGGTTACCAATTTAGTGAGCAGAGTGGTTTGGATCAAAATCTTTTAAAGTATATTCCGTACCACAATATGGGCATTTTGCTTTACCTGTTTCTTCGATAGGTAAAAACACACGTGGGTGTGAATTCCACTTACTCATATCAGGAGTTGGGCAACTTAAAGGTAAATCTGCATAGGTCACTTCATAATGTGATTTAGCATTCGTTGAATTTGAACTCATTTCTTTCTCCAATAACTAAGTGAAACCTTTGCACTACAGAATTCACAAATAAAAATAGTTAAAACTCGCCTGATTTTCGTTAAAAAACTTACTAATAGCTGGCTATTAGCTGCATTTCTCGCCTCAATCAGACAAATTTTTCCATATTTTTCTTTTGCGTCTCTCCAGTAAAAGGTCT
This sequence comes from Thiomicrospira sp., assembly GCA_030826915.1. Lineage (GTDB taxonomy): Bacteria > Pseudomonadota > Gammaproteobacteria > Thiomicrospirales > Thiomicrospiraceae > Thiomicrorhabdus. The sequence continues at coordinate 1,278 of JAUUDE010000044.1, read as the reverse complement.
CAAGCTAAACTTAAGCAACCGTGGTTAACCAGTTCATATGTTTTTCTGAACGGCCGTGAACAATATCAAAATACATACTTTGCAGTTTCTCAGTAATCGGGCCTCTTGAACCAATACCAATTGGGCGATTATCTAATTCACGAATAGGTGTGACTTCTGCCGCAGTACCTGTGAAGAAGGCTTCATCGGCAATATACACTTCATCACGGGTAATTTTCTTTTCAATCACTTCAATACCCAACTCTTTTGCCAGCTGCATAATTGTTTTACGAGTAATTCCATCTAAACAACACGTCAATTCAGGTGTATATAAAACCCCATCTTTAACCATAAAGAAGTTTTCACCAGAACCTTCAGCAACGTAACCATCAACATCTAACAATAGTGCCTCGTCACATCCGTGATTAATCGCTTCTTGCAAAGCCAACATAGAGTTCATATAAGATCCGTTTGATTTTGCTTTCGTCATAGTGACGTTTACATGATGGCGAGTGTAAGAAGAGGTGGCAATTTTAATACCACGAGTTAAGTTCTCTTCACCCATGTAAGCACCCCATTCCCATGCCGCAATCATCACATGAACATTAAGGTTGTCAGCACGAATTCCCATGCCTTCCGAACCATAAAAAGCCATTGGACGGATATACGCAGACTTTAAATTATTTTCTCTTACCGCGGCTCTTTGAGCTTCGTTTAATGTTTCTTTGTCATATGGCATCTTCATATTGACAATCTTTGAAGAGTTAATCAAACGATCGGTATGCGCATCTAAACGGAAAATGGATGTTCCCTGTTCAGCTTCATAAGCACGAACACCTTCAAACACACCCATTCCATAATGTAATGTATGAGTTAAAACGTGTACTTTTGCATCACGCCATGGAACCATTTCGCCATCTAACCAGATTACGCCATCTCTATCTGCCATCGTTTGCATTAACAAATTCTCCACTAAAACTTTCATAAAATATTAAGAGCGATATTTTATCCTAAAACAGACTCTTCACAATTGAAGATTAAACTTTTTTCTTGTAAAAACCTCATTTTAGTGCTGAATAGTGCTTCTTTTTACTTAGCTTAGTCAATTACACTTGAATTATTGCTGGATTTAGATAAAATCATTTTTTTGAAACTGTACAGCAAACTCAAATTGTAGTTCGTTGGTACAATCAGAAAAGCAACCTTGCAGAAAGTATTTATAAACATCTAGTTATAAAACCAGATTTTTACAAATACTGCTCTCGGGTTGCTTTTTTTGTTTAATCAAATCATTAATTT